>CAZEFP010000209.1:0-6131 GCA_964511565.1 uncultured Planctomycetaceae bacterium | reverse complement strand
CCGGTCATGCTGCACCGCGCGATCTTAGGTTCGATGGAACGCTGGATCGGCATTTTGATCGAACAATATGCCGGCCGTTTCCCGCTGTGGCTGGCGCCGTTGCAAGGGGTGGTGGCGACCATCACCAATGACGCCGATGACTACGCCGTCTGACTCTCGCACGGCGACCGCGGTGGTCCTCGACGCGGCGACCGGACTGCCCACCGAGAACGCGTACGTTCGGGTCGCGGGCCAGAGCGATCGTCTCCTCGGCGGCTTCGCCGCCAGGTTCTCCGACGTCGAAGGCCGTGCCGTGCTCGGGCCGCTCCCGCTCGCGGGTGACAAGGCTCTTGAGCAGAACATGGGTTGGTTCACCCTGGAGCCAATCATGACGGTCGAGCACCCGGCCTACGGCTCCGAGGGCAAGCTCTTGCCCAAGGAGAGCGACCAGGTGGTCTTCGAGATGACGCCGGCGTGCACCCTGACCGGACGGGTTACATGGGCTGGCTCAGCGCCGCTCGAGATCTACATGGTGTCGCTCGTGCGGCGGCCCTCCGAGCGCGGAGTGGGGAGGCCTGGCAGCGACACCACGATGATCATGTCGATGATGATGTCCTCGCCCAGGACCACCCTGACCGACCTGGCCGGCGAGTTCCGGTTCAGCGGCCTCGCGGCCGGCAGCTACGAGATGGTCCTCTCGCGGCGGTTCCTGGACAGCGATCCCCTCGAGTTCATCATCAAGCAGCAGGAGCCCGAGATCGTCCTGACCCAGCCCGTGGAGATCGCGTCCGGCGACGAGAACTTCACCGAGATCGAGCTGGAGCCCGATGGGGAGGCCCCGCGGGCCATCTTCACCGGCCGCGTCGAGGTCAACGGAGAGAGCCTCGCTGGAGCGAAGGTCACCGTCACCCCCGGGAACCGGCGGAACAAGGAGCAGCCCGAGGAGATGGAGTTCCGCACCAACAGCAGCGGCGAATTCCGGACCGACCCCCTCTCCACGAACGACTGGGTCAACATCGAGATCGTTGGGGACGTCCAGCTCCCCGGCGGCGCCGTGGAGGAGCGGGAGCTCTTCTCCGAGTGGAAGAAGCCCAGCGTCGACGAGAACAAGAACCGCATCGAGGTGGTGCTCAACTTCGCCGAGGTGGTGGTCGAGGTCCTCGACGCGGACACGGGCTCGCCCGTCGTCGGCGCGGAGGTCACCATCGGTGGGCAGGGCCGCCGGGGCTGGAGCGGGTTCAGAGGGGCGATGGCTGTCGAGGCCACCGCGACGGCCAGGGCAGAGGGCTCCGGGACCGACGCCGATGGCCTCATCACGATCCAGGTGGAGCGCAAGGGCAAGCAGAGCGCCTCGGTCTCGCACCCGGAGTACGAGGAGCTGAAGGCTCAGGTCACCCTGGACCCCGACGGGCCCGCGCCGCACGCGACCCTGCGGCTCACGCGCTCCGTCCCCTGCAGCGGGCGGGCGATCCTCCCCGAGAGCTTCATGGAGTCCGATTCACGCGGCTTCAGCATCAGCAGCAAGGGGGAACGGCGCGGCGCCAAGTACGTGTCGCTCAATGAGGGGGACGAGTTCTCGGTCCGCGGCCTCAAGCCGGGGACCTACACGGCATCCGCGTGGTCCGGGCGCCGACGCACGAAGTCCCTGACCTTCGAGCTCGGCTCACAGGGGAACCAGAACCTGGTGCTCAAGTTCGAGGAACGCTGAGGGAGACGCGGGACCCTCGGCGGCTTCGTCAGGTGAACGCCCTGAGGAGCGCCTGGTACCAGCGCTCGGCGCAGTCGGCCCAGCGCCGCGCCTCGCCAGGGGAGCGGTGGACCTCGGAGGTCGCCACGCACTCCATGACGGCGCGCGCGAAGTCGTCAGGGGCTTGGGGAGCGAAGTGGACGGCTCCCTCCCCGCTGACCTCCAGGTGGGCAGGAATCGATGACACCGCCACGGGGCAGCCAGCCTGCAGGGCCTCGGCGGGGCCGATACCGAAGCCCTCGAGGACGGACGGGAAGACCGCGCAGGCGGCGGTCGAGTAGAGGCGCGCGAGCTCCATGTCCGAGACCGCGCCGAGGAGTTCGATCCGGTCCTCGAGTCCGCGGTGCCTGGCGGCGGCCACGAGGCGGGCCGCCGAGCTCCCCTTGCCTGCCCCCGCGAGGACGAGCCGCGGGAGCGCGGGAAAGCGTGCCATGGCCTCGATGATGAGTGAGAGGTTCTTGCGAGGCTCGAGGTGCCCCACGTGCAGCATGAAGGGCGAGGGGCTCGGAGCGCGCGGGAGGCGCTGCAGGTGATCCTCGCCATTGCCCACCAGGTCCAGCTTCGGCGCCGCGACGGGGAACTCCTCGACGATTCTGGCGCGCATGGCCTCGCTGACACAGAGGACGCGGCGGGCCCGGCGGACCGCGCTGGCGAGGGCCCGGCGTCCGGCAATGCGGCGGATCATGGAGGACCCTCCGAAGTCGAGGCTCCGGAGGTCGTGGATCGTGATCGTGAAGGGGAGCGAGAGCCGCGCTGGAGCGGGGAGGTGGCCCGTGTGCACCAGGTCGAAGGGAGCGTTCGAGCTGGCGGCGGCGGCGATACAGCGCTCCAGTTCGCGGCGCTCCCTGAGCGCGCGCCACGCAGCAGGTTGATACGGAACGTCGCTCGGAATCCGAGTGACGGCCTCGGGGAGTTCCCAGCCCACCGGGGTCTTGCCCTCCATGACGGAGAGCCCGCCTCCACCTTCGCGCAGAAGCCGCTCGACCCTGGGGAGGAGCTCGGCGTTGTGCCGCCGGACGCCGCCCGCTGGCTGCCCGAGGCAGGCGCCCGAGACGAGGACCCGCGGGGCGCGGGTCAAGTGAGCGATCTCCAGAGCCGCACGAGGTCGTCCGCGGTCCGTTCCCACGTGAAGTCCTCGGCCACCGCGCGGGTCATGAGCAGGTGCTGCGGGCTCGCGTGGATCGCCATCAGCAGGCCCCTCGAGACGGCGTCGGGATCCCTCGCGTCGACCTCGATCGCGGTCCCGATGGCGGTCTTGGCCTGGACGGTCCCCGCCGCGGTCACCACGGGCCGGCCGGAGCGCATCGCCTCCAGGACGGGGAGGGCGAACCCCTCCGACTTCGACAGGACGGCGAGGCAGCCAGAGGCCCGAACCAGGGCCGGGATGTAACGCTCATCCACGTCGCCCAGGAGCGTCAGGTTGTCGGCCCGGGCGCGGACCGACTCGGCGTAGGGGGTGACTCGGCCCGTGGCGACGACGGGCAGCTTCGCGCGCGCGGCCCCGGCGCAGATCCGGTCGAGGCGCTTCTTCTGGCGATTGCCGAGGGAGAGCACGAAGGGGCCTTCGGGGAGCTGGGGGAGGGCCTCGCGCAGCAGCTCGTCCGTCTCGTCCCTGGTCGAGGTGAACCGATCGCTCACGCCCCAGGAGATCACCCTCAGGTTCGGGTGGGGCCCGAGGTCATCGGCGACCCCGATGGATGGAACGCAGGTGGCGGCGGCCCACCGCTTGCCCGCCGACACCCAGAGCCGGTGGATCGGGCCGGCGTTCTCCCTGGCGCCGTGCTGCCAGGGCGCCTCGTGGACCGTCTGGACGACGGGAACGGCGCACCGGAGCGTGAAGGCCGAGGTGAAGGAGTGGAGGACGTCTGCGCGGACCGCCTCCACCGTCCGGGGGAGTGAGGTCTGCCGCCATGCGATCAGCGAGCCGCGCTCCGGAGGCGCGATGGGGACGACGTTGATGTCCCCCCGGGCCTCCAGCGCGTCCACGGTGGCCCGGACGACCCGGGTCACACCCGCGGGGAAGACCCGGGTGATGGGGGAAATATCGATCGCGACGCGCATCAGTCCAGGGCCTATGTCGAACAACACTACACTGCGCCGACCCATTCCCGACGCCGCAACCTCCATGTCGATCTCCACACACCGCCCGCTCTGGCGATTCACACTGCTCGTTCTCGCCGTGAGCCTCCTTCCGGGCTGCTTCTTCAGTCGTTCCAGGACCAATCCCGAGTTGAGCCCGGAGCTCGCGAGCCAGATCATCCCGAATCAATCCACCGCGGCAGACGTGACGGCGCTCCTGGGCGCGCCGAACGAGGTGGTCCAGCTCGGGCTCCGCACGGCGTGGCGCTACGAGCACACCGTCGAGAAGCAGAGCGCCGCGTTCCTCGTCGTCCTCGGGCTCCGGGGTGTGGACACCCAGTCGGATCGCGTCTGGGTCTTCTTCGACAGCGAGGGGAACGTGACGAACATCGGGACCCAGTTCCAGGCCTCCGAGGCCGAGTACGACGTGCCGATCTTCTGAGCGTGGGCGTCAGGTTCTCCTGCTCCGTGGCGCTGGTCGCGCTGCTGTCGGTCTCCTGCGTGACCGGCGACTACAACCAGACTCGGGTGTTCCAGCCCGTGCCCGCGGAGGCCGTGGACGCCCTCGTGGTCGGCGAGGCCGAGCTGGGAGAGGCCCTCGCGAGCCTCGGCGCTCCGCTCCAGGTGATCGAGCTCGGTAGAGGTGCGGCGCTCGCCTGGGGATGGAAGGAGTCCACCGATTGGAACGTGACGGGGTCCGCGAACATCGGGAACGTGCGCGGGCGCATCCAGTATGCCGACGCAGCCCTCGAGTTCCCCGGCGTCGTGCTCTTCTTCGACCAGTCGTGGACGCTCGTCGGCAAGGAGCGTGGATTCCTCTCCGAGCTCCTCCTCCGGCCGCAGCTCCCGCGCCTCGTGGAGCAGGACGGCGGTATCGCGACGGGAGCATGAGCGGACGGAGCCTTGAGCGAGTCAGTGCGGAAGACGACCTGCCCCTTCGACTGCCCCGACAGCTGCGGCATGGCCGTCGAGCTGGACGGGGCGAGCGGGGTGAAGCGGATCCGCGGCGACCGCGACCACCAGTGGTCGCGGGGCTCGCTCTGCGGCAAGACCGCGAGCTACGCGGACCTGCTCCACTCCCCCGATCGGCTACAGGTCCCGCTCGTCCGGCGTTCCGGTGAGCTGACACCTGCGACCTGGGATGAGGCCCTCTCGGCCATCGTGGAGGGGCTCGACGGGGTCGCGGGCGAGGAGATCCTCGCGCTCAATTACGCAGGGAACATGGGGCTCGTCCAGCGCCGCTTCCCCATGCGTCTCATGCACGCGTTGGGGGCGGCGTGCCATGACAACGGCGTCTGCGATGCGGCTGCGGAGGCGGGGTTCCAGGCGGTCAATGGCAGGTCCGTTGGTCCCGACCTCGACGAGGAGGCGGTCCCGGGCCGCTGTGACCTCTTCCTCCTGTGGGGCAGCGACGCCAAGCGGACCTCGCCCCACCTCCTCCCGCGACTGAAGGCCCTTGCGACAGCGGGCGTTCCGGTCTTCGTCATCGACATCTACCGTTCGGAGACCATGGAGGTCGTCGAGGCGTGGGGGGGACGCGGGCTGATCGTGGACCCAGGAAGCGACGGGGCGCTGGCGCTCGGTCTGGCCATGAGGGCCTTCGACGAGCGCGCCGCTGACCTCGCGTTCCTGAAGGATCGCTGCGAGGGGGGCGCCGAGTTCCGCGCCGAGGTGACGGGGGCCTGGCCCCTCGACCGCGTGGCGCGTGCGACCGGGCTCGGTGAGGAGGAGATCAAGGAGCTCTCGTCTGCGCTGCACGGCGCGGCGGCGCCGCTGCTCAAGGCGGGGATCGGCTTCGCGCGCCGCAGGAACGGGGGGGAGAACATGCGAGCCGTCGCGAGCTTCGCCGCGGTCATGGGCTGGTCGGATCGCCTCTTCTTCCAGACGGGCGATCACTTCGGCCTCGATGACCGCGTCATCTCTCGCCCCGAGATTCGCACCGGTCCGGCCCCCGAGCCGGTGAGCCAGGTGGGGCTCGGGCGGATCCTCGTGAGCGGGCGGTTCCGCGCGGCGTTCGTCTGGGGCCACAACCCCGCCGTCACGCTGCCGGACTCCCACCGGGTGAGGGAGGGGCTCGCTCGCGACGACCTGTTCCTGGTGGTGCATGAGCTCTTCATGACCGAGACCGCCAAGCTCGCTGACGTGGTGCTGCCGGCGACCGCGGTCACCGAGCACTCCGACGTCTTCCGGAGCTACGGGCACCGGACGCTGCAGGTGGGGTGGAGGAGCAGCGACCCGCCGGGGGATCAGCGCAGCAACGTGGACTGCTTCGCCGCGATCGGTCGCGCCCTCGGCATCCTCGGCATCGGCATCGAGGGAAGCGTGG
>CAZEFP010000208.1:0-6162 GCA_964511565.1 uncultured Planctomycetaceae bacterium | reverse complement strand
TGGGGAGCGATGGGGCCGGGAGGGCACGAATCGTGGTCGCCCAATCTACTCGCCTGGCTGCCCCCGGTGACGGTCGGAATCGCCCTGGCGTCCGCCGTCGTCTCGCTCACTCGCCGGGGGCCAGTCCCCCATCATCAGCGCCACCACGTAGGCGGGACCGACCAGGAGTTGAACGAGGTTGTCCGTGAAGGCGGGCGCCCTGCGCTCGAAGCTGGCGTGGCCCACGAACTGGGCCGTCCAGGCCACCGCAGCGACCCCCACCACCACCGGCCTCGGCACCATGCGGCCGACGACCGCGCACCCGATGGCGAAGGGCACGAGGACCGCCGCATACCGAGGACATACGAAGAGATACCAGGCCCCCACGGCCACGGCCGCCACCAGGCCGAGACCAAGGGGCACCCCCGCCACTCGAACCGGGAGGGAGATCCAGTCCAACATCGCCACGATGTGGAACAGGATCGCCGGGACCGCGACCTTGTGGATCGCCACGTTGACCGGATCCCGGTGGTACGCGTGGTACTCGCCGAACAGCCGTTCGAGGCGCGGGGTCATGGCGGGCGCCGTCAGTCCGCGGACGGCGGCAACGCCGAGGCCCTCGGGTACAGCGCCATGAGCAGGAACAGGCACGCGAGCGCCGCGTACATCGGGACCGAGAACAGCCGGGTGTAGTCCAGGACGCCGTCCGTGGTCGCCCACTCCGAGATCTTGCCCGCGATGATGCTGCCGACGATCACGCCGATCCCGACGATGACCAGGTTGTAGAGGTTCTGAGCGCTGGCCCGCACCTCGTGGTTCGTGTACTCGTCCACGACCATGAACGAGACGAAGATGAAGCAGCCGAAGCAGAACCCGTGGAGCGCGACGCCCAGGATGAGCGTGAGGGCCGGGGGCAGCGGGATCGCGTCGACGTGGGCGAAGAGGGCCATTCGCAGGGCGTAGGCCACGAGCCCGATCCCAAGCAGGGTCTTCTTGGAGAGGCCGCGCGCGATCAGCAGCGGGACGAGGCCGAGCACGAGCGTCTCGCTCATCTGCCCGACGGTCATGACGCCACCGCCGCCTGCGCCGAAGATCGCCTTCGACCACTCGGGCGCGGCGACCTGCTGGGCCCCGAGGAAGGGCTCGGTGTGGACGAAGTAGAACTGGTGGATGATGCTGACCGGGACCGCGAGGAGGAAGAGGGTCAGGAGCGGCTGGAAGCGGACCGCCCCGAGCGCGGCGAGGGCCGGGTTCTTCTCGGTCGACCCCGCCGGCGGGGTGTTGGGCAGGGACAGGCAGAAGATCGCCATCACGGCACCGAGGATCCCCGAGAGCCGGAACGCGTCGCCCTTGCCCTCGGCCTGGGCGAGCAGCACGTCCTGGGCGCTCGCGTCCACCGGCGTGTGCTGACTGGCGAGCCAGTGCCCCATGGCGAGGCCGACGGCGATCCACCCGAGGGTGCCCCACAGGCGGACCTTGCCGAAGTCCCGCTCGCGGTCCGGCAGGTGCGCGAAGGCGAGGCTGTTCGTGAGCGACAGCGTGGGCATGTAGAAGAGCCCGTACAGGAGCGCATACAGCCAGAACTGATCCGTGGGGATCTCCGCCATGCGCCACACCAGCACCGCGCCGATCAGGTGGCTCGCGGCCAGGAGCTTCTCCGTGGAGACGAAGCGGTCCGCCAGCGGGCCGAAGATGATCGGCCCGACGATGGCGCCGACGGCGCCGAAGGCGAACATGTTGCCGATCTCTCCGCCGTCCATGCCTCGGTAGTCCGCGAGGAAGCTCCAGAGGAACGGGAGCCATGCCCCCCAGATGGCGTACTGGAGGAACATCATCAGCGAGAGGCGGGTCCTCAAGCTGGACGAGAGCGGGGCGGCGGTGGAGTCACTCATCGAAGATCGGGGGAAGGGACGTGGGGCGCGAGGCGGTCGAGGCGGCGCCGCTCAATCCTCGGAAAACGCGGAGTCGAAGGCACGGGCCGAGGGCTCGAAGTCGAGCTTGCGCAGGAACGCCGCCGACTCGGTCGCGCCGTGCTCGCGGTCCATGCCGCCGTCCTCCCACTCCACCGAGAGCGGGCCGCGGTAGTCCATGCGGTTCAGCCGGCGGATGATCCCCTCGAAGTCCACGCAGCCGCGGCCGATGCTGCGGAAGTCCCAGGTCCTCTCGGGGGCCCCGAAGTCGGTGTGCCCGCCGAAGACGCCGGCCTCGCCGAGCTGGTCCGACCACCACACGTCCTTCATGTGGCAGTTGTGGATCTTGTCGGCGAACTCGTCGAGGTAGGCCAGGTAGTCGACCCGCTGGTAACCGAAGTGGCTCGGGTCGTAGTTCAGGCCGAAGGCGGGGTGATGGTCGATGGCCTCGAAGGCCCGGCGCGTCGAGGCGATGTCGAAGGCGATCTCCGTGGGGTGCACCTCGAGGGCGAAGAGCACGTCGTGCTCCTGGAACACGTCCATGATCGGCTTCCACGCGTCGGCGAAGGCCTTGAAGCCCGCGTCGATGGTCTCCTTCGGCACCGGCGGGAAGGAGTACAGGAGGTGCCAGATGCCCGAGCCGGTGAAGCCGTTGACCACGGCCTTGCCGGGCCGTGCCATGCGGTCCTTGACATGCTGCGGGGCAGCGTCGAAGAAGCGCCGGGCCGCGCGGGCCGTGTCCTTCACCTCCTGGGTCGCACGGGCCCGGACCCCGTCGGGGTTGCCGTCCCCCCAGATCTCCGGCGGGAGGATCGACTCGTGACGCTCGTCGATCCGGTCGCACACGGCCTGGCCCACGAGGTGCGTGGAGATCGCGTAGCAGGCCATCCCGTGGGCCTCCAGCAGCTCCCACTTCTTCGCGCAGTAGTCATCCTCCGCGAGGGCACGCTGCACCTCGAAGTGGTCGCCCCAGCAGGCGAGCTCGACGCCGTCGAAGCCCATGGCCTTGACCTTGGGAAGGAGATTCTCGAGGGAGAGGTCGGCCCACTGACCGGTGAAGAGGCAAACAGCGCGCGTCATGGGGAGCGTCGTCGGGGATCGGGATGAACGAGAAGAGCGCGGGCGCCCGCCGGGGCGCTCGCGCTCTCATGGTAGCCGAGGATGCAGCGTCTTCGGGTCAGCGACAGAAGGTCACTCGAAGGGCGCTCGACGTGTTGGAGGTCGGCTGCGGGTTGGCGTCGCGGAACCAGTACTGGAAGACCCAGGACTCGGCCTCGATGAACTGCTGGCCCATCGGGAGGTTCCCGAAGTCAGGGGCGAACGCGACCTCCCCGAGGATGCCGCTGTTCTGAACGCTGTTCGAGAAGCGGAAGCAGGGCTCTCCGATGCAGAGCGTGCCCTGACTGCCTCCGAACCCGGGCTGATTGGCCTCGGTCTGCGACATGAGGAGGAAGCCGAACGAGCCCTGGGGCAGCGAGGTGACGGTGAACCCGAGGTCCTCGTTGGCCACGCTCTGGCTGCCGCTCGCGCCGAGCACGGCGCCGAGCCCCGTGGAGTTCGCCTGGGAGAAGCAGACGTTCTGTACCCGGCCGTCGACGGCGGTCGCCACGAGGTTCGAGGTGATCGTTCCGTCGAGGTTGAGGGTGTCGAGCCCCGCGGTCAGGAGCAGGTTGGCCGTGCTGCCGGGGGGCAGGATCGTGGGCAGGTCGAGCGGGAGGTCATCGAACGCCAGCGGGAACGGCGACGGGATCGACTGGCTGATGGTCTGGTTCGTCAGCGCCTCGAGGCGCGTATCGCAGGCCGCGAGGTCGAAGGACCCGCTGATGGGCAGGGCGAAGGGAATCGGGCCCACCGGGGTCGGTGTCCCGCCGCCGAGGGTTCCCAGGTCGACCACGAGGCTCAGGTCCACGGGGACGATGAGGTCGACGTCGATGAAACCGGGCGTCCCGGAGGGCGCGGCGGTCCCCACCGCCGCGGCCGACTGGATGAGCTCGATGTCGGAGGCCGTGGCCGCGCCCAGGGGGAGCGTGAGCGGGATCCCGCCGATGAAGAGCGACCCCGGCGCGACCGTCCGGAAGGTGTCGTACTCGAGGGTCACGCTGAGGTCCGCCTGGGAGGTGGTCCCTGCGCCCACCGTGGCCACGAGCTCGTCGACGCTGACCTCTCCGCTGGCCGGGTCGTAGATGAGCGTGAAGCTGCCGGCGCCGGCGCCGCCCAGGTCCAGGGAGATGCCGAGGCCAAGGCTCAGGGGGATCTCCGCGTTGGTCCCCGGATCGCCGAACAGGCCGGAGAGGGTCCGGGTTCCGCCGGGGTTGGCGGCCGCGTCGAACACGCCCTTGAGGTCGCCCGTCAGGTCGAGGGTGATGCTGCTGTTGACGGAGAAATCGCTCTGCGCCGGGTCGATCGAGTAGGTGAAGGACTGGGCGGTGGCTCCGGCGGTGAGCACCGCGGAGGCGACGACGAAACGGATCATGTCAGGAGGAGGAGGTGGAGAAATGCGAGTCTGTGTCCGCCCAGGATAGCGCATAAGGACGGGGATCCCTCGCGAGCCCGCGCTCCCCGCGGGTCCTCGAGGGCCCCTTTACCTGGATTTCTCGCAAAGGGTCAGCGGAGGGTGGCCACGTCCACCGCAGCCCCCGTCGAGGCCGACTGCAGCGCGGCCTCCAACACCACCTGGGTCTCGAATGCGTCGGCGAAGTCGGGCAGGGGGACCCGGGGTGCGCCGCCACCCACCACCGCGCAGATGTCCGCCACCATGTTCGTGAACCCGTGCTCGTAGCCGATCACGTGAGCGTCCGGCCACCACGCCGCCGCGTAGGGGTGGTGTTCGGCGTCGGTGCACATGATGCGCCGCCACCCGCGGAGTCGGGCGTCCTCCGTCCCGTCGATGAAGTGCAGGACGTTCATGTCCTCGAAGTCGAAGCGCACCGACCCCTTGGTGCCGTTGACCTCGAGGGTGTTGCGGTTGTGGTGGCCATGGGCGAGCCGCGACGCCTCGAAGGAGGCGGTGGCGCCCCCGGCGAAGGTCGCGAGGAAGACCACGACGTCATCCACCGTGGACGCGTGCTTGGACCCGTCCGCCGCGGCGCGCTCCTTCACGAAGGTCTCGGCGATCCCGCCGTGGACCCGGGTGACCTCTTGCCCCGTGACGAACCGCGCCATGTCCACGATGTGAGCGTTGAGATCGCCGTGGGCGCCGGAGCCCGCCCGGTCCTTGTCGAAGCGCCAGAGCATCGGGGTCTCCGGTCCCCCCCACGACTGCAGGTAGGTCCCTCGCACGTGCAGGACGTCGCCGATCCGCCCCTCCTGGACCAGCTCGTGCATGAGCGCCACCGCGGGGCAGCGGCGGTAGTTGAACCAGACGAAGGTCTTGCCCTCCGCCGCGGCGGCCGCGTCCCGCATGCGGCGCGCGGAGTCGAGCGTCGCCGAGAGCGGCTTCTCGCAGGCCACGTGCTTGCCGGCCTCGAGCATCGCGATGGCGGGCTCCTCGTGCACGTCGTTCGGCGTCCCGATGTCCACCAGCTGGACGGCGGGGTCCGCCGCGATGGTCCGCCAGTCCGTCGTGGTGTTCTGCCAGCCCCAGCGCCCCGCGAACTCCTCGAGGGAGGCGGCGTCCCGGCCGGCGATCGTGTGCAGGACCGGCCGGACGGCGAGGTCGAAGAACTGGGGCGCCTGGCGCCACGCGTTGGAGTGGGCCCGGCCCATGAAGCGCTGCCCGAGGAGCGCGACGGAGAGGTGTTCTGCTGACATGCTGATTGGGGGGATCTGGGGAGGGGACGACTTTAGCGGGACTGACGCAGGATCGGACACCCCCTAGCTTTTCCCCGGGCTCGCCGAGGACCGGGCCCCGTTTCGTACGATGGTGGCTCCAGGCACCATGGACGAGACCACCAAGGCGATCATCAAGTACTCGGCAGTGATCATCTCGCTGCCGTGGGTGATCCCGTTCGCCAGGGCGCTCTTCCGCGACCTCGCCCAGGCGTTCGAGGAGGACGGTGGGTTCCTGGGGGACCCTCCGACCGAGGAGCAGCTTCGCGAGATCCGCGAGCGCAAGGCGAGCGAGCCCGACCCCCTCGTGAGCGAGGTGCTGGCCCACCTCCGGGAGCGCAAGGGCCGCAGCAATCAGGACGCCCGGTGAGCGAGCGAGCTCCGGCGCCTCCCGGCCCTGACTACTCCCTGGCGGTGGACTACACGCCCGCCGCCGGTCACGCCCCCGGCACAGGCCGCTACGTCCGTGAGCTGGTCCGCGCCCTGGTCCGAGTGCCCGCGCCCG
>CAZEFP010000207.1:0-6169 GCA_964511565.1 uncultured Planctomycetaceae bacterium | reverse complement strand
CCGTCCCAGGTGAGGGTCACGGGGGTCGGGTTGTTCCCGATGTCGTTGAGCGGCGGGCTGACCAGGACCGGGCCTGCGACGAAGTCGAGGTCGAGGTCGTTCCAGAATCCGCCCGTGGACGCGGCTGCCCCGAAGGTGCTCGACGGGGTGCCAGCGCCCCCAGAGACGCTACCGATATCGACGTAGATGGAGGGCTGCTGGGCGGCGCTGAGGCCGGAGGTGACCGCAAGGAGCGTGAAGCTGGTGAGCAGACGGTTCATGTCTGGGAAGGGCAAGGAAGGAAGGGCTCGGAGGCGGGGCAGGTCCCGCATCCCATCGAGCCTACAACAAGCGAACAAAACGACCTCGTCCCGACGCTGGGCTGTGGGTCTGGCGGGCTCGAAGCGGGTCTGGGGGCGGAAGGTGCATCGTCCTGGGACACCCGTCGGGAGGTCGTGGCGGCCCCGCTCCTCGGGCCACCGGAGGCCCCCGGCCACGAGGATCTCCCCTGCCCGAGGTGGACGGCGGCCGGCGCGGGCCGAAGATGTGCGGGCCCCAAGTGCCCGACCTCCCCACCGCGTCGATCGCCAACATGCCTATTCCCACCGCGCTGACTCCCCCGAGACGGGTCCTCATGGGCCCCGGGCCCTCCGACGTGGACGACGCGGTGCTCGCCGCCATGGCCCGCCCCACCCTCGGGCACCTCGACCCTCGCTTCCTCGAGGTCATGGACGAGATCGGGGGCATGCTGCGGTCCGTCTTCCGGACGGAGAACCAGCTCACCATGCCCATGTCCGGCACGGGCTCGGCGGGCATGGAGACCTGCATGGTCAACCTGCTCGAACCGGGCGACCGCGTCCTGGTCGGGGTGAACGGCGTCTTCGGGACGCGCATGGCCGAGGTCGCCCGTCGCTGTGGCGCCGAGGTCACGGAGGTCAAGGGCGAGTGGGGGCGTGCCTTCGAGGCGGACGCCCTGCGCGCTGGCGCCGTGCACGACCGCTACGACCTCGTCGCCGTCGTCCATGCGGAGACGTCGACCGGGGTGCTCCAGCCCATCCCCGCCGTGCGCGAGTTGGCCGACGAGCTCGGGGCGCTCCTGCTCATCGACTGTGTGACCTCCCTCGCGGGGCACGCGGTGGAGATCGACGGGTGGGGCGTGGACGCGGCGTACTCCGGCACCCAGAAGTGCCTCTCTTGCCCGCCCGGCCTCGCTCCGGTCACCTTCTCCGAGCGTGCGGTGGAGAAGATGCGGGCGCGCAAGTCACCGGTGCAGTCCTGGTACCTGGACCTCTCCTTGATCCAGGGCTACTGGGGCGAGGAGCGCAGCTACCACCACACCGCACCGATCAACATGCTCTACGGGCTCCACGAGGCCCTGCGGCTCGTGCTGGAGGAGGGGCTGGAGGCGCGCTTCGAGCGCCACCGCCGTCACTCGCGGATGCTCTGCGAGGGCCTCGAGGCCCTCGGGCTCTCCCCGCGGGTCCCCGAGGAGGAGCGGCTCACGCCGCTGACCACGATCGCCATTCCGGACGGCGTGGACGACGCTGCGGTGCGGGGTCACCTGCTGGAGCACTTCGGCCTCGAGATCGGCGGCGGCCTCGGGCCCATGAAGGGCAACACCTGGCGGGTTGGCCTCATGGGGGCCGGCTCCACCGAGCGGAACGTCAAGCTCTGCCTCGCCGCGCTCGGTGACGCGATGAGGCGAGGCTAGGGCGGGGGGGGCGCCCGCGGCGGCCGGCGAGAGGCGGGGGACTTCCCTTGAGTCTGCCCCCTGAACTTCTCCACAGTCTTGGTGGCCCGCGCGGGGCCGGGGCGGGGGTCCTCGGCGCCCCCGGCGCCTCCGACCATGCCGAAGACCGAATCCGCACCCGAGGCGGCCCCGCGCGGCCGCTCACGCTCTCTCCGACTGCTGCTCGCCGGCGCTCTCTCGCTGGCGCCCCTCACCGCCTGTGGTGGGGGAGGCGGCGGGAGCCAGGCGCCGGGAGCCGGGACGCCCGCGACGGTGACGGCCCTCTCGCCGGACGCCCGGGTGGACCTGCCTGGACGGGTCAGCGTCTTCCTGAAGGTCACGGAGGGTGACGGCTCCCCCGCGGCGGACCTGACAGGAGCGGACTTCAACGTCTACGAGAACGAGCAGCTGGTCTCCCAGACCGAGAGCGCCCAGCGCCTCGTGGCCCAGCCTCAGGTCTTCCGTTCGTACCTGCACCTGATCCTCGACCGCAGCAACAGCGTGCAGTCCGCGGGCGCGGCCGAGGTGCAGGCGGGGGCCCGTCAGTTCATCGAGGCCGTCACGGCGGAGCCGGAGAACTTCGTCAAGATCAGCTGGTTCGACGGGTCGCCCATGATCCACGAGATCTCGGGCTACGACTTCGGGTTCTCCAACGATCGAGAGCTCCTCCTCGCGGCGATCGACGCCCTGAACAACGAGCCGCCGTTCAGCACCTCGACCAACCTCTACGGGGCGGTGGTCGACGGGATCAGCGACCTCGACGAGGTCGACGTGAGCGCCGCCAACACCGGCGTGGAGAACCGCTCGCTCACGCTCGTGACGTTCACGGACGGGACGCACCAGGCGGGGCCCGCGGTCTCGCTCCAGGATGCCCTCGATGCCATCGAAGGCGTCAGCCCGGAGGGGACGGAGCACACCGCCTTCACCATCGGGGTGGGCCAGGAGTACGACGCGGCCGTGCTCGCGGCGCTCGGTCCCAACGGGACCGCGACGGCGACGGAGTTCGCGGAGCTGGCCGAGGCCTTCGAGCAGATCGGCGGCCAGGTCCGGGACCTCGCCAACAGCTTCTACTTCCTGAGCTACTGCTCGCCCAAGACCAGCGGGATCAACGGGCTCAGGATCTCGGTCCTCCCCCAGCCCAACAACTCGGCGGACGCCCAGTTCACCTTCGACGCCCAGTTCTTCGGCGGCGGCTGCGCCTTCCTCGACATCAAGAACCACCCCGAGCTCGGTGGACCCGGAGCGCGGGCCTTCATCTCCGACGCGGTGGAGCTCTCCTCGGGAGAGGTCGTGGCCTGCGGCTGGCGCACCAACGACTGCCTCGAGCCCGGCTGCGGCACGGCCTCCACCGCCTTCGTCGCGCGCTTCAGGGCGAGCGACGCCTCCGAGGTCGGCTCCAACCTCCCCGATGGCCGGCTCGACCCCGACTTCGGCGACGGCGGCGTTCGCGTGCTCGAGGTGCCGCCCTTCGACGTCAGCGGCGCCACCGCTCTGGCGGTGGATGCGCTCACCGGCGACCTGATCGTCGGCGGATGGGCCCGGCAGAGCGCCTCCAGCGGCTTCTCCCAGGGCTCCCTCTGGCGCGTGGCGCCGGACGGCTCGGCCTCGAGCCGGGTGGACCTCCCCAACCCGTCCATCACCGATCAGGCGATCCTCGACCTCGCGCCGACGGCGTCCGGTGGCTTCGTGGCCGTGGGCTTCGCCGGGATCGGTTCCCGCAGCTTCGCCACGTGGAGTCTTCTCTCGGACCTCACCCTCGACGGGGGATTCGGGGCGGGTGGCGTCGTGTACGCCCCCGCGACCCCGGAGTTCGGCAACGAGGGAGCGTCGGAGGTCGTCGCCGCGGGGGACCGCTACTACGTGATCGGGCACGCGGGCGGCGGGATCCGGATCCTCGCCATCGATCCCTCCTCCGGGGGCGCGGTCCCGGGCTTCGGCGGCGGGACCGTGGAGCCGCTGCGGTTCTTCGGTGGCGCGACCTACGGCGCGCGCTGCGGCGAGGCGGGCCTCGACAGCGCGTCGAACCTGGTCCTCGCGGGGACGCTGACGGGGGCCTTCGGCGGGGCCGTGGTCCGCGACCAGCCCGCCCTCTGGCGGCTCCTCCCCGACGGGAGTCCCGACACGTCGTTCGCTGGCAGCCTGTCCTCCCCGACGACGGGTACGGGGGTGGCCACCCTCCGTGCGGGCTCCACCAACAACCCCGACATCGACTTCGGCCGCGACACGACCCTGCATTCCCTCGCCATCGGCCCCGACGGGACCCTCATCGCGGCGGGGCAGCGGGAGAACGCCGAGGGGCACACCGACCTCGCGGTCTTCGCCTTCGGTTCCAACGGCGTCCTCTCGAGCGCCTACAACCTCCTCGGATTCCTCATTGACGACGGGGCGAGCGCGGACGACTCGTTCGAGTCGGGGAGCGTCGTACGCGTGCTGCAGTCCGGCGCCATCTGGGCGCTCGGCTCGTCCAACCCGAATGACCCCGGGGGAGCGGCGGGGACCGACGACGTCCCGACCATCTGGGTCGACCGGGACCCCGAGCGAGTGTTCCCGCCCATCGGGAACTGACGCGGCGCGGGCGGGGTGCGGCGGCCGGCGCCGTCAGGGTCGGATCAGAAGCTGGCGCCCAGGCCGATCGAGACCTGGGCGTAGTCGCCATCGGCCCCGTCGATGGAGCTGTCCCCCAGGAACGTCATGCGACCGTCGACGGTGACGTGAACGCTTGGCGAGAGGTCGAGGAGGAGGCCGAGGTGCCCGTAGGCCCCGAGGCTGCCGTCGCTGTCCCGGGTCTCGAGGCCTCCCGAGCGGACCCGGGTGTCGTCGTGGAGCCAAGCGGCGCCGAGCCCGAGGTAGGGGTGCACGCTCCCCTCCCCGGCCTCGGCGCGTAGTCCGGCGTAGAACTCGCTCTGGAACCGATCCACGGTCCCCGAGCCGCCGCCAGGGAGCGGGACCCCTCGCGCCTGGTCGTCGGCAAACTGGAAGCCGAGCTCGAACCCCAGCGGGCCACCGCCGACGGGGAGCCTCGAGAACTCCAGGCCGAAGGACCGGGGTTCGTCGGTGGGCGCGAGGGCTCCGTCGAGGCGCCGCTCCCCGAACGTGAAGGTGAAGCGGCCAGACCGGGGCCGGGAGTAGTCCCCCGCGGGGGTCGCCTGCTCGGAAACGGTGGGCGCGGTGGGGGCCGCACAACCCACGAGCAGCGCCACGAGGACGCCGTTGGTCAGCAGCTGGATGGGATCGGGCATGGAATCGAGGGTCGAGGAGCTGAGGGGGTCTCCTCGAAACGCGCGCGGGGCCGCGCCGGGGATTCGGCGCGGCCCCGCGGAGGAGGGTCGAGGGGGGCGCAGCTCCCCGGCGATCACATGTATCCGAGCCCCTTCATCTTGGCCATGCTGTCGGCGTCGCCGGACTTGGCGATGTCTTGCTTCAGGGCCTCGACCAGCTCGTCGATCGTGCTGTCGTCCGCCCAGCGCTTCTTGCCGGCGTCCATGATGTCGATGGCCTGCATGTAGGCGGAGTGGGTCCGGAGTCCGCTCACCACGTACTTGTAGTCCGCGGGCTCGACCATGTCGGGGTGCTCCTTGGCGAAGGAGAGGAACGCGTCCCGCGACTCGTCCGCGCGGCTCTCGGCCAGGGCCTCGGCGTAGACGATGACGAGCTCCTTGTGGTCCGCGGAGCCGGCCTCGACCGAGGCGAGCTGGCTCTCCGCCGCCTCGATGGCCTGGTCGTACTGCCCCTGCTGGATGAGCTGAGCGGGGTCGGCGGACTCGGATCCCGGGCAGGCGGCCAGGGCGAACGTCAGCGAGAGGGGGAGGAGGATGGTCTTGAACTGCATGGGATTCTGGGTCGCGCCCTGGGGGCGGGTCCTGGGCGGGTCTGGGACGTGCGGGAAGCTTACTGCCCTACGGAACCGGCGAGCGGCGTGTGAGGCAGGTGAATCGGAGGGGCAGCCGCAAGCCGGCCATGGATCCCAGGGTGGGACACTCCAATCGCACTCAAGTTTGCCACCTGGGGCTCCGATAGGAGTACGATAAGAGTGCGATCGGAGTGCAGCGCCCCTCTTGGCCCGCCCGATCGGCCCCCTCAGCCGCTACCAAGTCGCATCCACTGCTCGCCGTGAGAGAGTCGAAGGTCACCGTCAAGATCCCGCGTCCGCTGTATCGAAAGATCCAGCAGGTCGTGGATGGGTCCGGTTTCAACTCTCCCACGGACTTCATCGTCTTTGTGCTCCGGGACCTGATGGGGGATACGCCCTCCGTTCAGGTCGCCCCCTCCGAGGGGGTGGAAGGCTCTGACTTCACCCAGGAAGAGCTCGATGACGTGAAGCGCAAGCTGGAGAACCTCGGCTACCTCTGATCATTCCGCCTGGGCCAGCAGGCCCGCACCCCTCCCCACGAACATGACTGCTGCTAACGCTTCCATCCTCCCCGTCCACGGCGGCCTCGACGCCCCCGTCAACCGCATCGA
>CAZEFP010000206.1:0-6243 GCA_964511565.1 uncultured Planctomycetaceae bacterium | reverse complement strand
CGTTGACGTCGCCGACGTCGAGGCCGTAGGTGACGTCCTCCGGCTCGCCGAAGACGAGCTCCCGCATCGGCTCGGCGGGCGCCCCGCGGAAGTAGGCGGCGTCCGGCTGTCCCGCCCGCCCCGCGATCACGTCTAGCACGCCGTCCCGGTCGAGGTCCGCGAGGGCGAGGGCGTAGGTCCGGCCGTCCTCCGGCCCGAAGGGCACCGCCTCGCGCACGCCTCCCTTGCCGTCGCCGAAGTACAGGACGTCCCGCTGGCCGATGTTGCCCGCGACCCAGTCCACGTGCCCGTCGCCGTCCAGGTCCGCGGCCGCCACCGCGCGGGTCTCGTCGCTCCCCGAGCCGAACCCGCGCCGCTCGTCGAAGCCGCCCTTGCCGTCCCCGAGCAGCACGGCGTTCGCCTGCCCGTCTCGGTTCGCGAGCACCAGGTCCAGGTCCCCGTCACCGTCGAGATCCGCCGCCGCCACGTCGATGGTCGAGTCCCCCGGCGCCCCGAAGGTACGCTGCTCGGTGAAGCGCCCGGACCCGTCGTTGAGGTGAATCTCGTTGGGCCGCTTCCGCACGCACAGGATCAGATCCGCGTCGCCGTCCCCGTCCACGTCCGCCGCCGTCACGCTCCGCAGGCTCGTGGGCGCCCCGAAGCCCCCGGCCCGCTCGAAGCGACCCTCCCCGTCGTTGAGGAAGACCAGGTTCGGCGCCACGTCGTTCCCCACCGCGATGTCCAGGTCCCCGTCCCCGTCCAGATCCACCAGCTCGGTGGCGTAGGAGGTCGCCCGGTCCACCCCCAGGGGGCGGATCACGTTGAAGCGCCCCCCTCCCTGGTTCAGATGCACCAGGTTCTGCGCCGGCCAGTGCCGCCCGTTGGCCACCACCGCGTCGAGGTCCCCGTCGCCGTCCAGGTCCCCGAGCCGAACGCTGGCGCTGCGCTCGACGCCCGTCCCCAGGAGGTTCCGGCTCCCGCTGCGGAGCACGCGCCCCAAGGGGCCCTCACCTTCATCCACGGACCCTCCCCACGCAACGCCGCACGCCAGGAGCGCGGCGGCCACACCGGCGGCGGCCTCGGTCGTGATGGTGGGACGGCTTCTGGTCATGAACAGCGCCTCAGTGGAGGAGGCGGCTCCCCGTCGGACTATCGCACAACACGCCGCGCCTCGCCCTGGAATCACGGAGGCTGGTCCGCCGTGGCCTCCCCCCCAACAGGTCCAGGCGCGCCGTCACGGAGGATGGCGCGCCTGGCGAGGTGGGTCGGAGGTTCGTGAAGGTGGCGCCGATCACTTGGCGGCGGCTTCAACGGCCTCTTGCTGCCTGGCGGCTTCCTGCTCCCGGGCGGCCTTGAGCTTGCTCTGCTCCTCGACGTTGAGGAGCCACTGGGAGGTCTCGTAGACCCAGTCGCCGTGGCCAACGATGATCATCCCCGAGCTGTTCCCCGCGGGGAGGAGCTGCGTCGTGTTCGGGTCCGTGATCATGGAGCGGACGCTGTTGGACAGCAGGCGAGCGTCGGTGGTGGGCATCGGGATGACCATGCTGAAGAGCATCGCCGGGTGCTTCCGGGCCATCTCGGCCCCGTCGACGTTCAGGTTCCTGGTCGCGGACCGGAGCTCGCGGCCCTCGGTCTCGACGTTGCGGACCCGGAGGATCTGGGGGCCGTCCACGCTCTCGATGGCGAGGTTGAGGCCAGCCTGGGCGAGGAACACCTCGGTGGTGTGCTGGACACCCTCGGCGGCGATCGTCATGGAGCGGTCGAGCTGCACGTCGGTGCCGGCGAGGAGCTCGCGGGTCGCCTTCGAGTAGGTGACGTACTGGCCCGTGAGCGCGGCGTAGTCGGAGATCAGCTCGAGGTAGGAGGGGCCGTTCCCCTCGGCGTCGAGGGCGATCTCCATGGCGCCGGAGGCGGCGGGGAAGAGGTCGTCCACGACCGGGGCCGAGCTGGGCTCGGTGGTGGCGGAGACGGCGGCGATGGCGGACAGGGCGAGGGCGGAGAAGGTGTGGAGTTGCATGGGACCGGGGTCTGGTTGAGGGGAGGCCGTTGTTGTGGTTTGGGTTGGTGGTTGGGGCCTCGTGGCCCCTTCACCCCCGAACTGACCCCCGCCCCTCGCAGCGGACACGAATCCACCAATTCGCCCGAGGAATCCTCGCGGCGCGCCCTCGAACGCACTCTCTCCCCCTCCACACGGTTCCCGGGCCCACACACCGCGGCTGCGGTGGCCGAGCCCAACCGGCGGCCCCGTGCTCCTCTACCTCACCAGGAAGAGCGTGGAGTTCGAGAAGTCGGTCCCCGTGGCGCCGGTGCGCGAGACCTGCAGGAAGAACTGGGTGCCTCGGGGCCAGGTCGGGACCGTGCCCTGGACGTGGGCCTCGCCGGTGGCCGGGACCGACCCCAGGGACGCGATCCTCAGGGGCTCCACGAGGCGCGGGATCTGGGTGCCGAGGGTCAGGTCGAGGTCGGTCCTGCGCCCGAAGACCAGGCGCAGGCTGGTGCCGACCCCGGCGGACGCGGCGAGGTCGAAGTTGGAGCCCGCCGTCAGCGGCCCGGTGAGCGTCAGCCCCGGGAGGTCCGTCCCGCTCGTGAGGGTGGCGCCGCAGCTCATGACGAAGGGCGGCCCCGGGGACGTGAAGCTCCCGCTCCAGTATCCGTCGCGGATCTCGCTGTCCCACGTCTGCGAGTGCCCGCCGCACTGGCGGAGCCCGGGACCGTGGAAGCCGTCGTAGCAGTTGAAACCTCCGCCGGCGTAGTTGTGCCATCCACCGCCGCCTCCGATCACCTCGGAGCGGACGATGCGGACAGCAGAGGCTCCCTCCAGCGTCATGCCGTCCCCGCCGTCAGGGGCGTAGATGGTGAAGAGGTCGAACTCGGCCCCGCCCCTGCCCCCTTCCACTCGGCTGTCCATGAGGTGAAGGAACGACCCGCCGGTGGCGATGAGCCCGGGGCCACCGTCGGCGGAGGAGCTCGACTCACCCAGGATCGTCGAGGCCTCGAGCTGGACCCGCGAGTCGTCGATCACCACGGCCGCCGGGGTGGAGGTGAGCCAGTTCGCCGTGGCCTCGAGCTCCCGAACTCGAAGGTCGCTGCACCCGCGGGCCTCGAAGGAGCGCGTGAAGATCCCGTCGACCAGCGTCGAGCCCTCACAGTCGATCGCCTGAAACGCGTCCACGGAGAGGTCCGCGACCAGCGCGGTGCTCCCGGGCGGGAGGCCGACCATCCGGCTCAGGCCGTTCACCTGGACTCCGTTCCGACCCATCACCCGGGCCGGGCTCGACATGGTGAACCCCGGGTAGGTGCCGGGCTGCACGTCCACCAGGTCGTCCGGACCCGCCACCGCGAGCGCCTCCTGGATCGTGGCGAACTGACCGTTCGGGCCGCCGACGGTCCAGGTGACCTGGGCAGCAGCCGGGAGGGCGAGGGCGAGGAGGGTGGCGAGGGCTTGGGGCAGGCGCATGGTTCGGCAGGCCGCCGCGTCGGGCGGGGGTGGATCTACGGTCTCAGTGCCAAGACTACAGGCCCTTCGATCCCCGGTAACCGCGACAAGGCCGCTCGCTCCCACCACGAAACCTAACAAAAACCTACCATCTAAGCGTGCCCGAGATCCCCTCCACCAAGCTCGTCCCCCACCCGGCCAAGGCGCCCGGCGCCCTCGCCGTGCCCGGCGGGGAGGCGTGCCCGGGGGACGCTGTGGACGTCGCGGACGGCACGCCGTACGCCGAGCTCGCGGTGGCGTCGAACTTCAGCTTCCTCCGGGGCGCGAGCCACCCCGAGGAGCTGGTGCACACCGCCGCCGCCCTCGGCCACCGCGCGGCCGCCATCGCGGACCGCAACTCCCTCGCCGGCGTGGTGCGCGCCCACGTGGCGGCGGAGGAGTGCGGCATCGGGCTCGCGGTGGGCGCGCGGCTCAGCTTCGACCTCGAGGAGGGGGGCGCCCCCGAGGTGCTCGCGTTCCCCCGGGACCGCGCGGGCTACGGGCGGCTCTCGCGGCTGCTCACCCGCGGCAAGCGGCGGGCGGAGAAGGGGTCGTGCCACCTGGAGCTCGACGACCTGCTCGAGCACCAGGAGGGGCTGCTCGCGGTGGTGCTGCCCCCGGAGCTCGCGGTGGCGCGGCCGACCTGGGCGCAGCACGAGCGCGCCGTGTCGCGGCTGCGCGGCGCGATGGACCCGGACCGCCTGTTCCTCGGGGCCTGCGCCCTGTACGGGCCCGACGACCGGGCCGAGCGTGAGCGCGCCGCGCGCCTCGGGGCGCGGGTGGACGCGCCCCTGGTGGCGCTCAACGACGTGCACTACCACGAGCGGCGGCGGCGGGCGCTGCAGGACGTGCTCAGCGCCATCCGCGTGGGCCAGCCCGTGGACACCGTGGGCGCGGACCTGTTCCCCAACGCCGAGCGACGCCTGAAGACGCCGGCCGAGATGGGGCGCCTCTTCGAGGGCCACGGGCCCCTCACCGCGCGCGCGGCGGAGCTGGCCCAGGAGGCGGCGCGCTTCTCCCTCTCGGAGCTGCGCTACCACTACCCCTCCGAGGTGCGCGCGGACGGGCGCACGGCGCTGGAGACCCTGGTGGACGAGACCTGGCGCGGGGCGGCGGAGCGCTACCCGCACGGCGTGCCGCCCGAGACCCGGGCGCGCATCGAGCACGAGTTCCAGCTCATCGAGGAGCTGGACTACGCGCCGTACTTCCTCACGGTGCACGACATCGTCCGCTTCGCCCGGTCCCGGGACGTCATGTGCCAGGGGCGCGGGGCGGCGGCGAACTCGGCGGTGTGCTACTGCCTCGGGGTGACGGCGGTGGACCCCGACCGCATCGACCTCTTGTTCGAGCGCTTCCTTTCCAAGGAGCGCGGTGAGCCGCCCGACATCGACATCGACTTCGAGCACGAGCGGCGCGAGGAGGTGCTGCAGTACGTGTACCGGCGCTACGGCCGGGACCGCGCCGCGCTGACCGCCGAGGTCATCAGCTACCGCGGCCGCAGCGCCGTGCGGGACGTGGGCAAGGCGCTCGGCTTCTCGCCGGAGCTGGTGGACGCCCTCGCCAAGGACATCGACTGGTGGACCGACGGCGTCGGCGCCGCCGCCGAGGAGAACGGCAGCGTGGGCCTCGCCGCCCACGGCCTCGACCCCCAGGCGCCGGCCACGCGCCGCTTCGTGGCGCTCGCGAAGGAGATCCTCGGCTTCCCCCGCCACCTCTCCCAGCACGTGGGCGGCTTCGTGATCACCGAGGACCTCCTGACCGAGATGGTCCCCATCGAGAACGCGTCCATGGCGGACCGCACGGTGATCGAGTGGGACAAGGACGACATCGACGCCCTCGGGATCCTCAAGGTGGACCTTTTGGGCCTCGGGATGCTCACCGCCATCCGCAAGACCTTCGAGCTGGTGGACGAGAGCGGGGAGGAGCGCGGCTTCGAGGTGCCCGAGGCCGGCGGCTTCACCATGCACACGATCCCGCCGGAGGACCCGGCGGTGTACGAGATGATCTGCCGCGCCGACACCATGGGCGTCTTCCAGATCGAGTCGCGCGCGCAAATGTCGATGCTGCCGCGGCTCAAGCCCGTGGAGTTCTACGACCTGGTGGTCGAGGTGGCGATCGTGCGCCCGGGACCGATCCAGGGGGACATGGTGCACCCGTACCTGCGGCGGCGGGACGGGACCGAGGCGGTCACCTACCCGAGCCCGGAGGTGCGGCGGGTGCTGGAGAAGACCCTGGGCGTGCCGCTCTTCCAGGAGCAGGCCATGGCGCTGGCGGTGGTGGCCGCGGGCTTCACGCCCGGGGAGGCGGACAAGCTGCGGCGGGCCATGGCCGCGTGGAAGCGCAAGAGCGACCTGATGCAGCGCTACGGCGAGCAGCTGGTGGAGGGCATGCTCGACAACGGCTACGACGAGGCCTTCGCCCAGCGCATCTTCCGCCAGCTGGAGGGCTTCAGCGAGTACGGCTTCCCCGAGTCCCACGCCGCGAGCTTCGCCCTCCTGGTGTACGTGTCCTCGTGGCTGAAGCTCTACCACCCCGGCGCCTTCTGCGGCGCGCTGATCAACAGCCAGCCCATGGGCTTCTACAGTCCGCGAGCCCTCCTGGCCGACGCGCAGCGTCATGGCGTAGAGGTACGTCCCGTGTGTATCGAACACTCCGAGTGGGACTGCACCCTCGAGCCGACGGACTCGGGTGCGCCGGCTGTTCGATGCGGTCTTCGGTTGGTTCGCGGCCTCGGCGAAGACGACGCGGACGCCCTCTTGGCCGCCCGTGCCCAGCGCCCCTTCGGCGGA
>CAZEFP010000205.1:2843-6300 GCA_964511565.1 uncultured Planctomycetaceae bacterium | reverse complement strand
ATGCCGCTGACCCCGTGGTCAGGAACACGAGCCCTCCGGTCTCACCGATCAGTGCGTCGGTGGCGACCTGCTGGGGAGCGGCCTGCGCGAGGCCTCCCGGGATGTTGTGCGGGGTGTCCATGCCCCCTGAACATCGGCAAGGCCCCCCCCCGGGACTGAGGCCCTCGGCTCCCCTCCATCGCCGCGCCCCGGATCGAGACTCCGACTCCACCGGACCGCTCCTGAACACGCCCCTCCCCTGTCCCGGCGAGCGGCACCCCCATGATTAATGGCCGCGTGGGGTTGACCCCGGCCCCCGGTTAGCGCCAAGTCCCCCTGTTCCTTTTACAAATCCAGCCAAGGCAGCGGTGCTCCTCCATCACGGAGGAGTGAAACGGGAAGTACGGCGGACCCCTCCAGGGTCCATGACCGACGCGGCCCCCGCCACTGTAGACACGCCTCGGCCGTCGCGATGAACCACTGACCCTGAGCGCTCCGCGCTCCACCAAGGGTCGGGAAGGTGCGACGGCTACGGATGCCCTGCGCTCCCCTCCGGGGAGCCCGGGAAACCCTGACGTGCCAGCCAGGAGACCGGCCACTGCCTTCAACTGTTCGTGCTTCGGAGGGAAGCGTGACTATCAGTAGCCAATTCACCATCGGGGCGCTCCATCGGGGCCGCTCCACCCTGGGGCTCCCATGCCCCTCACGCGCCACGGCGCCAGCCTCTCCAGCGGGGTCCCCCCGCTCGTCCTCGGTCTTCAGGGACGCGCCCCCGCCGGCGCCGCTCCCCGGAAGTCGGGAACCCTGGAGAGGGCTGCAGCTCCAGTGAGCCGCCTGCAGGCCACCTGGACCGTGCTGGTCCTGGCGCTCGGCGCTGCCGTCGCGCTGTCGGTTCTTGTTGGGGAGGGAGACCTCTCGAATGAAGCGCTACGGGGCACGTTGCTCCGTCTCCGGGCGTGGCGGCTCGCGAACACCATCCTCGCTGGCGCGGCGCTTGCCGGGGCGGGCGTCCTCGTCCAGGGGCTGTTCAGGAATCCCCTCGCGAGCCCCTCGATCCTGGGCACCAGCGCCGGCGCGACCCTCGGCGGCGTGCTCGTCCTGGTCCTCTGGAACGCCCTGCTGGCTGCGCGGCTCCAGTGGATCCCGGCCGAGTTGATCCTGCCGGTCGGCTGCCTGCTCGGGGCTTGGCTGTCCCTGACCATCCTGCTCGCGGTGACCGGCCGCGGCGCCAGCATCGTGACGGTGCTCCTCACGGGCTTCATTCTCTCCAGCCTCTTCCTGAGCCTGGGCAGCCTGCTCATGAGCCTCGCCCAGAACACCTGGGAGATGGGCCGCGCCGTCGTCGCGTTCACCCTCGGCGGTGTCGACGCCAAGGGGCCCAGGCACGCGGCCCTCGCGCTCCCCCTCGTGGCCGTCACCTCGGTCGTCGCCATGGGCTGGAGCCGTCACCTCGACCTGCTGCTCTCGGGAGAGGAGGAGGCCCAATCGCTCGGAGTGGACGTCGACGCCGCTCGTCGCTGGGTCATCGTCTGGGCCTCGACGCTCACGGCGGCCGCCGTGGCCATCGGCGGCAACGTGGCCTTCGTCGGGCTCGTCGTCCCCCACGCGCTTCGCCCGTTCACCGGCCCCGAACACCGCATCCTCATTCCCGCTTCCCTCGTGGGTGGCGCCGCCTTCCTCACCGCGGCCGACGTGCTCACGCGGGTGCTCCCCACGGCGGGGACGGTCCCGCTCGGCGTGGTCACCGGGCTGGTCGGGGCGCCGCTCTTCCTCGTCCTGCTCGCCCGCGCGAGCCGTGAAGGGAGGATCGTATGAAGCAAGGACTTCAGGTCCGTGGCCTCTGGGCCAGCTACCGGCGCGGCCCCGAGGTCGTGCGCGGCGTCGACCTCGACGCCGCCCGCGGCTTGATCACGGCGCTCCTCGGCCCCAACGGCGCCGGCAAGAGCACGCTCCTCAAGGCGCTCGTCGGACTCGTGGGCTGCAGGGGCAGAGTGGCCTTGGACGGCGAGGACCTGCAGCGGCTCACCCCGGAGCAGCGGGCCCAGCGGGTGGCCTATGTGCCCCAGCGCTCCCTCCTCTCGGCGCCGCTCCTCGTCCACTCCGTCGTGGCGCAGGGCCGCTTCCCTCACCGGCGTGCGCTCAGTGGGCTCAGCCACGAGGACCAGCAGATCGTCGACGCGGCCCTCCACGAGGCGGACATTGCACACCTGGCTTGCCGCCCGTTCACCGAGCTCTCTGGGGGCGAGCAGCAGCGCGTCCTGCTCGCGCGTGCCCTCGCGACAGGCGCCGACGTCGTGCTGATGGATGAACCCACCAGCGCCCAGGACGTCCGGCACGCCCTGGAGCTGCACGCGATTCTCCGGCGCCTCCGGGAGCGGGGCGCCGCCATCCTCGTCTGTCTCCACGACCTGTCCGAGGTCCGAGCGATCGCGGACCGCGCGGTCCTTCTGGAGTGCGGCGCCGTCCACGCGCACGGTCCCACGGAGGAGATCGTCCACGACCGCCACATCACGCCGGTGTACGGAGTGGAACTGATCGAAGGCGGCGGCCTCGGGTTCAAGCTCGCAGAGGGTGGAGGAAGCTAGTTGAAGACCAATCTCATCAACGGGGCGGTGCTGCTAGCGACCCTCCTGCTCTCCATGTGGGCGGCCACGCTCCCCGGCGGCGCGGCCACCGTCGAGCCGACGAAGAGCGGCGTGGCCGATGCCCCGGAGGACGGAGCGACCGAGGTGGTGGACGCTCGCGGGGTCGCGGTCCCCGTCGCCCCCTACCAGCGCATCGTCTCGCTCAGCACGATCTCCGATCACGCCCTCCTCGGGCTCGTCGAGCCCGAGCGGCTGGTCGCAGTCACCGAGTACACCGCTCGCCACCCGGTGGCCTGGCGCTTTGGTGAACGTCCCACGGTGTCCAGCTCGGGTGCGCTCGAGTCGGTCCTCTCCCTCCGCCCCGACCTGGTCATCGTGACCCTGTACGCCGACGAGGCTTATCTCGCCCGGCTACGGGAGAACGGGATCCAGGTCTTCGATCTCGGGGACATGAGGGGCGTCGAGACCACGCGGGCGAGCATCCGCGCGCTGGGCGCGCTCCTCGACGTGCGCGAACGGGCCGCGGCGTTCATTCGCAGCTACGACCGTGAGCTGGCGGCGCTCGACGCGATGGTGCAAGAGAGCGACCTCGTCCCTGGCATCTACCTCTCCGTCTACGGCGATACGTTCTTCGGCGCCACGGCGAACACGAGCTACGCCGACACTCTCCGCCTCGGCGGGGTTCGGGACCTCGCCGCCGAGCGCGGCTTCGTGGACTGGCCCCAGTACACCGCAGAGCAGCTCCTCGAGCTCGACCCGCCGCTCGTCGTCACCCTCGAGGGAATGGGTAGCGTCATCCGTGGCCACGCCCTGCTGTCCACGCTTGCGGCCTGCGGCCCGGAGGGGCGGATCGTCGAGATCGACGGCGCGTTCAACGGCGACGCAGGCCTCGG
>CAZEFP010000205.1:0-2833 GCA_964511565.1 uncultured Planctomycetaceae bacterium | reverse complement strand
CGTATCAGATCCTCACCAGGGTCCACCCCGGCACGGCTCCGCCTCCTACCGCCCCTTTCGCCGGCACGGCTGCCCCCTCCGCCGACGACCGCTAACTGAATCAACCTAACTAGTCGCACTACTCCGCTCCCGCTTCCTGGAGCCAACCAACCCCTCCTCTTCCATGAGAGCCCTTTCGACCCTCCTCGCCGCCTCCCTGTTGGGCTCGGCATTGACCTCGACCACCTTCGCCCAGGTCAACACCAGCGAGGGCTTCGCCGTCGCTGGATCCATCGACCTGTCCCCGTACTGCGGTACGTTCCCCGCCGTCCACGTCTTCACCGATGGCTCCATCCTGATCTTCGACGGGCGGAACACCTCCCACCGCTCCGCGGACGGGACCATCCTTCGGGACTATGGCACGCGCCCCTCCTCGGTCTTCGCGAGCTTCGTCCGCGTGGACGAGGCTGCGGGTCTCGCCTACATCGGTGAGTCCTCCTTCGGCACGATCTCGGAGCTCGACCTGGATACGGGGACCACGCGTGTTCTCAACACCCTGGTGTTCAACTTCGACCTCGCCTTCGACGTCGTCCCTGGCCTCGCCTACGTCACTGGTTCACCAGCTGGGTTCGGGGCGAACGCTCTCTACCGCCTCGACCTCGTCTCCGGCGACCTCTCCCAGGTCGCGCAGCTCGACGGCTTCTCGGGACCCGTCGAGGTGGACGCCCTGGGCAACGTCGTCGTCTCGGTGGACCCCGGGCTCTTCCCGATCCCCGCCGACTCGGTGAAGCTGGTTCGCTTCGACAGCGTGGAGGTCACCCTCGGGACGGTGCTCACGGACGAGGATGACGGCGAGGACTTCTCCGTGGCCTACGACGGGATCTCCTCCCTCGACTACGACCCCCAGACCGACCGATTCTCGGTGGTCGAGGTCAACACGGGCGCCACTGGCTCCGAGAGCTACGCCTGGAGCGTCGACGACCTCGGAAACCGCGCCGAGCTCGTCGCGACGGTGCCTGGCTTCGCAGGCGGCGCGCAGCTCGTGCAGTCCGGCATCGGGACGGCCTTCGCCGCCTATCAGCCCGGCTACACCTCGCTCCGCATCTCGTACTCCCAGTGCTTCGGGAACGGTTCTGCTGACATCTTCAACATCGTTCCCCAGCAGGCCTCCGCGGTCTTCGTCGGCCCCGGCTCCATGATGACCGGACCGGCCTTCATCGACGTGGAGGGCGGCATCCCGAACGGCTACGCCTCCCTCTGGGTCGCCCGCTCCCTGGCCTGGGAACCGATCCCCCTCATCGACGACATTGGCGGGCTCTATCCGGTCGCGCTCCAGGCGTCCCCGGCGGCCTTCGGCCGACGCTTCTCCCCCATCCTGCTCAACAGCAGCGGCGCGGGCGGGCTCCTCTTCACCCAGACCCCGGCGATCGAGGGCGCCTTCCTCTTCCAGTGGGTCATCCACGACCCCTCGCTCCAGGTCATCTCGACGTCCACTGCGACGATCAACCAGTAGCCGTTAGCAGTGCCGCCGGTGCTCTTATGGCTCGGTGCGACCCGTGTGGGCCTTCCCGGCCCGCACGGGTCGCCTTCGTTTTTCCTCCCCACGGGCTGACGTACGGCTTGGGAGGGCTCTTCCCCTATAGTCGAGCGCTCCGTCCGATCCCGATCGTGCCTGACCCGCCCCCTGCTCCGGGCCCCCAGCCCAGCCAAGAACCACGCATGGCGCCTTCTCGTCCCTGGGCCGCTGCGGCCCTTGCCCTTGCTCTCGCGCCCATGGCCTCCGCGCAAGCGAAGGAGGACCACTACTACGAGCTTCGCTTCACGACCGAGCACGGCCTCCCATCAAACTCCATCAGGGCCCTGGAGTTCGACGCGAACGGCAAGCTCTGGGTCGGCAGCCTCGCGGGCCTCTCCGTCTTCGATGGGAGCGAGTTCACCAGCGTTCCACTCAGTAACGGCGGTTCGCCCCTGGCCCACCGAATCACAGCCCTCCACTTCGCCGACGGTGAGCTCTTGATCGGCACGCAGAGTGGGCTCCTCCTGAGCTACGAGGATGGGGAGTTCGAGCCGCTCGTCGCGGAGAGCCTGGGCCCCATTCACCGCATCGGCCATCTCGAAGATGGGACCATCATCGCCGCGGGACAGCAGCTCGTGATCGTCAATGAGAGCGGATCGCAGGTCCTCGGCAACGCCGAGGCCAGGTGGCGGGCCGCCGGAATGGAGTGGCATGATGGGTCCCTATATGCCGCCGGTGGTTGGGGGCTCTGGAAGCTGGACGTAGAAGGCCCAGTTCAGCTCGACGACACGCCCCACGAAGCACTGCTCCCCGGACCCGCAGACGAGCTGCTATTGGTCCGCGGCGGCCAGACCTTCTCCTTGGAGGGCGGAGCCCCGCTCCTGAACCGCCCGCTCACAGAGATCTACGCCACGCTGCGAGTGAACGAGCGGATGACGATGCTCGCCTGTTCCACGTCGACTCAGCTCCTGTTCGCCACTGGGAATCCGTCGATGCCCCTGATGGTGATGGAGGACAAGACGGCGGAGCGTCCCCGGGCTTTCGCCGTCCGAGGCCGTGGCTCCTGGATCGGCACGGACCGAGACGGCCTGACCTACGTCGAGAGGACACCGTCGTTCCACATGGTCAGGGCAGAGGGGGAGCCTCCGCTGTATGCCCGCAACATCTCCCTGTTGGACAACGACTCCGCCCTCATCCAGCCTCCGTCCGGGCCCCCCGTCCGGTTCACTCAAGTGTCTCCCTGGGATGTCGGGACCATGACAGACCTCGACTACTCGGGAGGCATCGAGGTTGCCATCACGGGCAGCACTCGCGTGCGTGACGGCATCAACTGGCTGG
>CAZEFP010000204.1:0-6329 GCA_964511565.1 uncultured Planctomycetaceae bacterium | reverse complement strand
CGGCCTGCAACCGAGGCGCGGCAGGGGTTACAAAGCGGGCAGGATGAGTCAAAGCAGCAGCCTCCCCACGCCGGTCCGGCAGCCGGAATCCACCCTCGAGACGGTCCAGGCGCGCTACGCGGAGGGCGCCCAACAGCAGGTCCCCGAGCTCTGCTGCCCCGTGGACTACGACGCTTCCCTCCTGGAGGTCCTGCCCGAGGAGATCGTCGACCGTGACTACGGCTGCGGGGACCCGAGCCGCTTCGTCCGCGAGGGCGACGTGGTGGTCGACCTGGGATCGGGCGCGGGGAAGATCTGCTACATGGCCAGCCAGATCGTGGGGCCGAGCGGGCGGGTCATCGGCGTCGACACGACCGACGAGATGCTCGCGCTCGCACGGGATCACCAGCAGTCGGTGGGCGACCGCATCGGCTGGCACAACGTCGAATTCCGACGCGGCCACATCCAGGATCTGCGGCTCGACCACGACGCCCTCGAGGCCTGGATCGAGGAACACCCGGTTCATGACGTCCAGGGACTCACAGCGCTCGACCGTCGGCGCGAGGCGCTACGTGAGACCGCCCCGATGATCCCGGACGAGTCCGCCGACGTGGTGCTCTCCAACTGTGTGCTCAACCTCGTCGACCCCGAGGACAAGCCGCGGATGTTCGCCGAGATCCACCGCGTCCTCAAGCGCGGAGGACGCGCGGCGATCAGCGATATCGTCTCGGACGAGGACGTGCCCGCTGAGATGCAGCGCGACCCCGAACTCTGGTCCGGCTGCATCTCCGGGGCCATGCGCGAGGACCGCTTCCTGCAGGCCTTCGCAGACGCCGGCCTCTACGGGGTCGAGATCGCGAGCTATCAGTCGGAGCCCTGGGCCGTCGTCAACGGCATCGAGTTCCGCTCGATGACCGTGCTGGCCTACAAGGGGAAGGAGGGCCCGTGCGACGACCACCGCGAGGCCGTCATCTACAAGGGCCCCTGGAAGAAGGTGATCGACGATGACGGACACACGCTGACCCGAGGCGTCCGGAGCGCGGTGTGCCGCAAGACGTTCGAGCTCTACACCCGCGAGCCCTACGCGGATCAGTTCATCCCCGTTCCTCCGCTCCTCCCCGTCTCCGCTGAGGACGCGACGCCCTTCAACTGCCGCACCAACTCCACGCGCAGCGCGGCGGAGACCAAGCAGGGTGTCACCCGGGCCGAGGTGGCGCCGGGAACGAGCGCGTGCTGCGAGCCATCTCCCAGCGGGGGGACCTCGTGCTGCTGACCGGCGAGGAGCGACGCGCCCGGCTCCGGGACGCGCGGCTCCTGCTCATCTTCACCCCCGGCCTCGCGGGTGAGGATGCGCTGCGCTCGCTCGAGCGCGCCCTCCCGTTCGTCGACGTGGTCCAGGTTCGCCCCAAGGTCCTGGGCGACCGCGCTCCGGGGGCCGCCCCCGGGGCGAGCATCACCCGCGCCCGGGATGCCCACCGCTGGTGCCACAAGGTCCTGGAGCTGCGTTCGGCGAGCGGCCTCGAGTCGCCCCCGCTCGTGGTCGTGAATGACCGGGTCGACGTCGCCGCGGCCCTCGCCGAGGAGGGGCTCGACGGCGTCCACGTGGGGGCCGACGACACCCCGCCGTCCGTCGCGCGGCGGGTGCTCGGGCCGGACCCGATCATCGGTCTCTCGACCCACACCGCCGCAGAGCTCGCCGCTGCACTCGACGAACCGGTCGACATGCTCGGGTTCGGCCCGGTGTTCCCGACTCCGACGAAGGGCTACACCGCCGCGCCGGGCCCGGTCACGCAGCCAGCCATCGTCGGACCTGAGCGAGCGTGGCTCGCCGCCGCGTCCTCCGAGGTCCCGCTGTTCCCGATCGGGGGCATCGACCTCTCCAACGCCGACCAGCTCGATCGCGTGGGGCGCGCCGCGGTCGGATCCGCGATCCTCGGAGCCGACGACCCGGGCCTCGCAGCGCGGGGGCTGCGGGCGGTGCTCGAGGGCGGCGAGGCCTGAGCTCGGCCTAGCGCAGCACGAGGGTCGCGTCCCCGTAGCTGTAGAAGCGGTACTCGGCCTCGATCGCTGCCCGGTACATGGCCAGCGTTTCCTCCGTGCCGATGAACGACGCCACGAGCATCACCAGGGTGCTCTTCGGGAGGTGGAAGTTGGTGAAGAGGCCGTCGCACACGGCTGGACCGCGACCCGGATGAAGGAAGATCCGCGTGTCCCCACTTCCCGCGCGCACCTCCGCCGGCCCGGCCTCTCTGCCCGCCCGGCACGACTCGAGCACGCGCGCGCTGGTGGTGCCCACGGCGATGACCCTCCCCCCAACGGCCCGCGCTCGCCGGACCGCGAGTTCGCACTCCTCGGAGAGTTCGTAGCGCTCCGAGTGCATGTCGTGGTCCTCGAGGCGCTCGGCGGTCACGGGGAGGAAGGTCCCTGCTCCCACGTGCAAGGTGACGCGCGCGACCTCGACCCCGCGCTCCTCCAGCCGGGCGAGCAGCCCCTCGGTGAAGTGCAGGCCCGCGGTCGGCGCCGCGACCGCGCCGGGCTCGGCGGCGTAGACCGTCTGGTACCGCTCGGCGTCCGCCGCGCGGGCGGCGCGCTGGATGTACGGAGGAAGCGGCATGACCCCACAGCGCGCAAGCCACTCCTCCACCGAGCGGACCTCGCCGTCGACGCCCTCGAGGGTCACGGCCCAGGTCCCGTCCTCGGTCGAGCGCTCGAGCATCCGCGCGACCACTCCTGCGCTGCACTCCACCCGTTCCCCGGGCTTGAGCTTCTTCGCGGGCCGGACCATGGCCCGCCAGCCTCGCTCCTCCTCGAAGGCCGCATCGGGCTGGAGGAACAGGAGCTCCACCTGACCTCCGGTCGCCCGGCGCCCGAGCACCCGGGCCGGCAGGACGCGGGTGTCGTTGACCACCAGCAGGTCGCCTTCGCGGAGGAAATCCGGCAGGTCGCTCACATGACCATGGCGCAGGTCCCCCCCATCCGAGGCGTCACGGACCAGGAGCCTCGCCGCGTCGCGGGGCTCCACGGGCTCCTGGGCGATGCGCTCCTCCGGGAGGTCGAAGTCGAAGTCGGTGGTACGCAACTTGAGGCGCGTCCGCGCTCGGCGCCGGACCCGGGCCGAGATCCTATCGAGCCCCCGCAGGGGTAGCCCCTGCTCAGGCGGACGATTCCTCGAGCAGGCGCTCGACGTCCTCCATCTCGGAGATCTTCAGCTCTCGCAGGCGCGCCGCGAGCGTGTTGGGGTCCCACCCGCAGAAGGCCGCCGCGCGGGTCTTGTTCAGGCGCCCCTTGGCCGTCCTGGTCGCCCACAGCGCCGAGGCGATATCCCGCGGATCCGGATCTCGGGACGGCAAGCGCTGGACCAGATCCACCCCCACGTCGTGGAAGGCCCTCATCAGGTGCCGCGCGCTCACCTCGCCCCCGGAGGCGCGCAGGAGCGCCTGCCGCAGGACGGCCTCCAACTCCACCGCGTTGCCACCCCACGGCTGCCGCCAGAGGGTCGCCTCGATCTCGTCCGCGTGCTCCGACCACAGCAGCGCCTCCCCCGGCCGAGCGCTCCGCTCCCAGCGCTGCGCGAGGGATCGGGCCAGGGGGAGGATCCGGTGACGGACATGCCTCAGGGCGGGCACAGAGACCTCGACCCGCTCCAGGTACCGGAACAGATCAGGGTGTCGCGCGCTGTCATGCTGCGGGCCGACCGCGCCCGGCGCGGTGGCTGGAGACCCCGTCGCGACCACTCTCGGGCGGTCCTGAATCGTGCCCTCCAGGATTCGCGTCAGGCTGACCTGGCTCCCGACGTCGAGGCGCTCGATGTCCGTGAGCACCACCGTCTCGACCAGGGGGCCGGAGAAGGCTTCAACGAGATCGGTGGGCTCGAGGCCGAAGCAGGAGAGCTGGACGAGCTCCGTCCGGGAGCTGCGAGCATGCCGAGCATGGTGAATCGCCCGCGCCATGGTCCGGCGGCCGCTCCCCGCCTCACCGCGAATGATGAGGTCGGACCGGTTGCTGGCCAGGGACTGGAAGCGAGCGAGCCGCTTGCGCTCATCGGGCGCGAGGGCATCGAGCACCACTCCACCTGCGTGTTCCACGCGGTCCTTGAAGTCGAGAGCGGCACACTGGAGGACCGCCGCCTTGCCCTCGAGGATCTCGCACCAGCGGACCGCGTCCCGCTCGCGGCTGTCCCCTCGACGTACGGACTCGATGATGAGGACCGCCTCGGCGCCTGTGAATCCAGGGACAGCAATGGCTACCCCAGCGGCCGCGCCGGGGTGCAGCATGGACGAGGCAGGGTTGCTCGGATCCCCCTCGTAGCGGACGAAGCCGCCGGCGCCGAGCGCCCGACGGATGGCCCACAGCCCCCCACTGCTCGGCTCGCCCAGGCGCGCTCCCCCGGCGCCGCCGCTCGCGACGGGGACGATGTCCCCGGAGGCACCGACTCGCTGGAAGGCGACCCAGCGACGCTCGGCGGTCTTGAGCGCCAGGTCTTCGACGAGCTCTCCCCACAGTCGCCTGAGGTCCGCTCGGACCGCCTGCTCCCCCGCGTCCGCGGGGCCGTCGCTGGCCGTCAGGTGGACGGACGCCCCGACCCGGTGGCGGAGCAAGGGGTGCCCCACGGCCCGGCCGGCGACGGCGCGCAGGGCGGCGTTGCCCGGGAGACGGCGGCCTGCGAACTCCATCCAGAGCAGGCCGACGACCTCGTCCCCCTGCTCGATCGGAAGCGCGATGGCTGCGAGGGGACGGCCGCGCTGCGCGTCGATGCAGGAGCGCTCGAGGCGGTCATCAGCCGTCGGGTTGGAGAGACCTGCCATGACGACGACCGGGAGGGCGCCGCGTAGCGCCTCCTGCTGCATCGAGTCGTACTCACCGTCCGGGCGGCGCCACCGCCGGATCCAGTCGTCCACCGAGTGCTCGAGCGCAGGCGCGACATCCACGGCCCCGCGGCGCAGCCGTCCCTCATCATCGAGGACCAGGAAGACCACCGCCTGCGCGCCCACCTCGGCCCGCGTGGGGAGCGACTGGCGACGCGGCTCGCCCGCCGGTCCATCCACACGCAGCGGGACCTGGTGGGCGGCCCGCTCCTGTGGCTCGGCGCGCTGCATCATCTCCACCCACCCGGCCGGGACGTCGAACCCTCCCCGGAGGAACGCCTCCTCGAGCGCGGGGAAGGCGTCCCCTCCCTCGAGCCAACCGAGCGCGAGCGCGAGCGCGTCCAGGTTACCGCGGGCATCGGCGGGCAGCTTCGGGGAGGGCCCGCCGCGCGCCACGGCCTTCCTCGCCTCGGGAAGCGCGCCGGCGTCGATGTGGATCGAGACCAGCTCGGCGAGCACCTCCGCCCGGAGCTCGCGCGTCCCACGATCGTTCGCGCCCGCGTTGGCCTTGAGGACCTCCTCGAGGAGTTCACATGCCTCGGGGGTGGAGCCGCCGTAGCGCAGGTAACGAGCCTCCCAGAGCCTCGCGACGTCCGCCTGCGCACGGCGGACCTCCGGGTAGTGCACCCACGACTTGACGACCCCGAGGAGCTCCCTCAACGCCTCACGCGGCGGGGTCTCTGGCGCCGGCAGGCAGAACTGAAGCTCGGACGTCCGTCGGCCGAGGAGCTTCAGCAGCGAGCGCAGCGACTCCGTGTAGGAGGCTCGCGGACGGGGGAGGACCGCGAACGACGCCTCGAGGCGACAGGGTGCGGCGTGGTGAATCAGCAGGTCCTCCAGCGCGAGCATGGCCTCCTGGAGGTCATGCTCCCGGAGCGCAGCCAGGGCCGTGCCCGGCTCAATACCTGTCGATGGGGAGCGCACGTCCGCCGTCTCCAGCGCGGCCAGCCGGAAGGCCGTGGCGAGCTTGCGCGCCACCTCCACCTCCGCGGCGCCAGCTCCCGCCATCAACATCTCGACGGGGTCCTCCCGCCGCTCGACCTCGTCTCCTCCCATCACGCCGCGCCGCTCTCGCCTGCGGCCTTGATGATCGCGTTCAGCACCCTGCGGGACCGCCGCGCGAACTCGGTGGGGCTGGTCTGGTGGCGCTGGGCGGCTTCATCCAACGGCTCGGCGGCCAGCATCAGCGACCAGAACGCCACCCGCTCATCCTCGCTCCGACGGTTGAAGGCCACGCACGAGCGGACGAGCGCCTCCCGGCCGATCCCGGCGCCGGGGGCCAGCGCTCGCAGGAGCGACCCGGCGGCCACGGGGTCCACGGCCCCTGCCTCGACGATGTCGGCGATGGCGCCCTCCATCTGCTCCACGAGCCAGGCCTCGGATGCCGGCGGCCCATGAAGCGCCGCCCCGTGGGAGATCCTGGCCATGGCACGGACGACCACGCGGTCCACGTCCACGAGCCGCGCCCCCGCTGTGATCCGGTCC
>CAZEFP010000203.1:0-6333 GCA_964511565.1 uncultured Planctomycetaceae bacterium | reverse complement strand
ACGGACGCGAGGCCGACGTGCTCACGGAGTCTGGCGAGGCCCTCCCCGAGGCCCTGACCCCTGTCGAGGACCCCCTCCCCGCCGACTTGGCCCTGCGCATGCTTGAGCAGGGCAGGGCGCTGCTCTGGACCGGGGACTTCCCGAACGCTCGGACATTGCTCGCCGCCCTGAAGCGACGGCTCGCCCGCAGCGCCCTCCCCGCGCCCAACGGAGACGCCGCGCAGCGTTGGCGGGAGGGTCGAGCCCAGACCGGTCGTACGGCCGAGGCCCTTGGCCGACTCCTGGTCGTGATCGGGGCCGACGGCAGGGTGGCCGCCGGACGCGCACCCGACACCCAGCGGGCGGTCGAGCTCGCCTGGGGCCCCTCGACCCGTCCGCGCCTCGTCTCGCTGAATAACCTGGTGGGCGCCATGGGCGCCGCGGAGTGGACACGGAAGGGGTTGGAGGTCGAGGGCTTGCGGGGCCGTATCATCCCCAGGTACGGGGTCTTCTCGCCGACGCGAAGCGCCTACGTCGAGCTGGTGCGCCGGCTGGAGGTGACGGGGCAGTCCGTCATGGACGTGGGGTGTGGCACAGGCGTCCTCGCCTTCGTGCTCCTCCAGGCCGGCGCACGACAGGCGGTCGGCGTCGACCTGGATCCGCGCGCCACCGAGTGCGCCTCGGACAACGCCCGGCGCCTCGGGCTCCAGGATCGCTTCGAGGCCATCGAGGCCGACCTCTTCCCCGAAGGTCTGCGTTCGGACCGGATCGTCTTCAACGCCCCGTGGATGCCAGAGGCCCCCCGGACCCGCCTCGATCGGTCGGTCTTCGACGAGGACGGCGCCACCCTGGAGAGGTTCATGGCCGGCGTACGGGCCCATCTCGAGCCTGGCGGACAGGCCGCGCTGATCCTCTCGGATCTCCCTGAGCGGCTGGGGTTCCGTGGCCCCGGAGCCGTGGAGGCCATGGCCGATCGTCACGGACTCGCCCTCGTGGAGACCCATGGGCTCCCGGCCCGCCACGGGCGGACGCGCGACACCTCCGATCCACTCCACGCCGCGAGGGCCGCCGAGCGCGTCCGGATGTTCGTGTTCTCCGCAGGCTGAGTCGACACCTCCGGGGAGGCCTCCCGCGCCCGGCGAGGCGCGGCACGCGACCCAGGGCCGCATCGACGGAAGGGTAGGCATCTGTTAGGGTTCCCTGCGATGAGCATGGACACCCACGAGAAGCTGAAGATCCTGGCGGACGCCGCCAAGTACGACGCCTCCTGCGCCAGCAGCGGCGCCAAGCGCTCCAACCGGGGCAAGGGCCTCGGGAACGCCACGGGCTCCGGCATCTGCCACAGCTACACGCCGGACGGGCGCTGCGTCTCCCTCCTGAAGATCCTCCTCACCAACCGGTGCATCTACGACTGCCGGTACTGCGTGAACCGGGTGTCCAACGATGTGCCGCGCGCGGGCTTCACCGTCGAGGAGGTCGTGCGGCTCACGATCGAGTTCTATCGGCGCAACTACATCGAGGGCCTCTTCCTCTCCTCCGGCGTGGTCGGAGACTCCGACCGCACCATGGACCTGCTGGCCGAGGTGGCGCGCCGACTGCGCGAGGAGGAGGAGTTCCACGGCTACATCCACCTCAAGGGCGTGGTCGGCGCCTCGGACGAGTCGCTGGCCAAGGCCGGTCGTTACGCGGACCGGCTCAGCGCGAACGTCGAGCTCCCGGTCCAGGAGGACCTGGACCGCCTCGCCCCGGAGAAGTCGATCGACGAGGCGGAGGGCGCGATGGGGCTCATCAAGGCCGGCATCGAGCGGTCGAGGGCGCGCGGTCGGAGGGCCCGGCCGCCTCGCTTCGCGCCCGCGGGCCAGAGCACCCAGATGATCGTCGGCGCGACACGCTCCACCGACGCGACGATCCTTGGAACCGCGAACCGGCTGTACGACGCCCATCGCCTGCGGCGCGTGTACTACACCGCCTACAGTCCCATTCCCAAGGCCCACCAGGACCTGCCCACGGAGCGGCCGGAGCTGATCCGGGAGCATCGGCTGTACCAGGCGGACTGGCTCCTGCGTTTCTACGAGTTCAAGGTGGATGAGGTGGTAACCGGCGCGGACGGCAACCTCGACCTCGAGGTGGACCCGAAGATGGCCTGGGCCCTGGCCCACCGGGGGTTCTTCCCGGTGGACATCAACCGCGCGCCGCGGGAGGCGCTCCTGCGGGTGCCGGGGCTCGGGACGCGGTCGGTCGCCAGGATCCTGAAGGCACGCTCACGCCGTCGGCTCCGCGAGGCGGACCTGCGAGAACTGCGCGCCCCCCTGAAGCGGATCATGCCGTTCATCGTCGCCGCGGACTCCTGGAGCGCCGCTTCGAGCCAGCTGGACGGCGAGGACCTCCGCTCCGAGGTGAAGCCCAGGAATCAGCAGCTCAACCTGTTCGAGAGTTCCCTTTCAGCCAGGTCCGGACAGGTCTGATGGCGCGGATCGTGCTGGACGGCTCCCTCCAGGGATGGAGGGCCCATGCGCGCGCGCTCGTGGCCAGCGGCGCGTCCCCCGAGGAGGTGCAGTGGGTGGACCTCCTGCGGGGTGGGTCCGCCGGGGCCGGGGGCCTGTTCGCGCCCCCCGATCCCACGCCTCTGCCGTCGGAACCTGGTCCCGAGCTCATGGTGCCCCGTGCGTTCGCTCGCCACGCCGGCACCGCAGCGTGCCACCGCTCGCCCGAGGTCTGGCCCCTCCTCTATCGCCTGCTCCACCGGATCGTCGCGGGCGAGCGCCAGCTCCTCGACGACCCCCTCGACCCGGACATCGCGGCGCTGACCCGCCTCGAGAAGGCCGTGCGCCGGGACGCCCACAAGATGCACGCCTTCGTTCGCTTCCGGCGCGTCGAAGACCCCTCGGCGCGCGGCGGCGAGCGCTTCGTGGCGTGGTACCAACCCTCCCACCTCATCGTGGAGCGGGAGGCCGGCTTCTTCCGTGAGCGCTTCCCGAGCATGGACTGGTCGATCCTCACCCCCGACCGCTGCGCCCATTGGGACGGCGCCGCGGTGCGCTTCACCCCCGGGGCGCCGCGGGACCACGCACCGGACCATGATGAGCTCGAGGAGATGTGGTGCTCCTATTACGCGTCCATCTTCAACCCCGCGCGGGTGAAGCTGAAGGCCATGGCAGCGGAGATGCCGCGCAAGTTCTGGCCCACGCTGCCGGAGACCGCCCAGCTGCCGCGCCTGCTCGCTGACGTGCCCCGCCGGCTCGAGGAGATGGCGCGCACGTCGCGTCGCGCTGCCGACTCCGCCCACCCGTTCGTCCCGCAGGACGGCGGACTGGACCGCCTCCGAGGCGCGCTCTCCGGCTGCGAGGGCTGCGAGCTGCATCGCAACGGAACCGGCCCCGTCCCCGGTGAGGGCTCACCGGACGCCAAGGTGGTCCTGCTGGGCGAACAGCCAGGCGATACGGAGGAGCGGGAGGGCCGACCCTTCGTCGGGCCCGCGGGCGCCTTGCTCCGCCGCCTGTTCACCGACGCTGGCCTGGACGAGCGGGACCTCTACCTCACGAACGCGGTGAAGCACTTCCGCCACGAGGTCCAGCCGTCCGGCAGCCCTCCTGAGGGACGGGGCAAGCGCCGGATCCACAAGCGACCCACCACCCAGCACTCGTCCCGCTGCCAGCCCTGGCTCGACGCGGAGCTCCAGCACATCCAGCCCAGGGTCCTGGTCTCCCTCGGGACGACGGCGCTCCGCTCCATCCACGGCCCGACCGCCCGGATGCCGGATCCGGCCGACACTCCGGCCGAGCGCCCGTCCCGGTACGCGCCCGCCACGCTCTCCACGTTTCACCCCGCCGCCATCCTGCGCGCCGTCGAGGAGCCCCGACGGCAGCGGATGATGGGGCACCTCGTCGCGACCCTCACCGCGGCCCGCGAGGCGGCGGGCCTCGTCACTGGAAGGTCAGCTGGAGACTCGCGGTGAAGTTGGAGGTCACGGACGGGTTCGCGTCGCGATACCAGCCCTGAAAGAACCGCGTCTCGCCGGCCGCGACCGCGACGAGGCCCGTCGGCGTGGGCGTCTGGGTCAGGTCGAGCGACAGGGTGAACACCCCCGCGGCGCCCGAGGAGAGGATCTGACCCGCGCCGACGTATCGTCCGATGTTGCCGCCGAGACAGAGGGTGCCCTGGGAGCCCCCGGGCGTCGGGATCGTGGCGGCCGCCTCGCTGGTGAGGAAGAACCCGAAGGACGTGGCCGGCAGCCTCGACGCCAGCAGCGTCACGTTGTTCTCCGCCGCCACGGCGCTGCCGAAGGCAGCGAGCTCCGCTCCCTGCCCCGTGGAGTTCGGGGTCCCCGCGCAGTTGGCGTTGATGAGGAGACCGGGCGCGCCCAGACCGCCGTCCAGGTCCAGGGCCTGGACGAGGATGTCGCCACTGTCGGCCCGCTGGTCACTCCAGGCGATGAGCCCCACTCCGCTGATGGCCACCGCACGAGCGATCCTGGACTTGACGCTGGGCGTCGAGGCCACGTCGAAGGGCGGCGCCACCAGGGCACCCGAGGGATCGAGGCCCGCGCCGAAGAGCCGGTCGCTGCCGAAGGACGGGGCCTCCTTCCAGGTGATGAGCGTCTGGCCGTCGAAGGATTGAACACCAGGAAAGTCCGCGCCGGTGGCTCCCACAGGGACCACCGCCGCCCCCGAGCTGCCCCAGAGCCGCGAGCCGGTGAGGCTCACACGCTGCGCGGAGACGCCGAAGCTGGAGGAGTTCGGGATCTGCTCCTTCCAGGTCACAAGGAGCTCGTCCGTCGTCGGGTCCACCACCGCCGTCGGGTTGACCCGCTCCCGGCCCGGGGAGGTGGCAACCGGGAGGCCGTTGGCCTGGAAGCGTGGGGTCCCGGCGCCGTCGAGCCGCTGGACGTAGCACTGCAGCGAGGGGCTCGACGAGTACCAGGCGAACACCGCGTCTCCCCCCGACACGCCCATCGGAGGGAAGTTGCCGATCTGAAGGGAGCCCGCGCCGAACACGGTCACCCGCGCTGCGCCCCACAAGAATGCTCCCGATGGATCTAGGCACTGGGCGCGAAGGTGGCGGGGCGAGATGAACCCGCCGGTCTGGTGCACCAAGGAGACCACCACGTCCTCGCCCAGCCGCTGCAGGTCAGCGAGCCCGTAGTTGCCCACCGAGGGCCCGAGGGTCACGCCACCCGGCCAGGCGGGCTGACCGGTCCCTGTGAGAGCCTGCAGCCTCACGTCGTTGTTCTGCGTCCAGGCGACCACGACCTGTCCGCCGGTTCCACGGGCGCTCTCCACCACCTTTGGGGCCGCCACGAACGCTGAGCCGGAGGTCAGCGTCACCCCCGTCGCGCCCCAGGGGAAGCCTCCGGTGGCCGTGACCCGGTTGGCGGAGATCTGCACCAGCCCCGTCCTGTCATCACGGAACGCCAGCAGGGCGTCCCCGTTCTCTGCCACGGCCAGTCCATAGTCCTGGGTCGAGGAGAAGCTGCGATCCGCCACCAGCAAGCCACCCGGGGCGAAGACCTCCACCCCGGCGGCGTCGAGCTTCTGCACCCGGACATCCCAGCCCGTCCCGATGCCATCCAACCAGCTCACCCAGAAGCCGCCGTCCGGTGTCGGCGCGAGCTTGGGCTGATTCTGGTCCGAAGGGGCGCTGGAGAGGACCTGGTTGATCGCGGGGTCGGTGCCCCACTGAACGGCGGCGGCCGCGGATGGCGCGGCGCAGAGCAGGCCCAGGGTCAGGTGAAGCGGTCGAAGATGAAGCATGGGGCAGGCGTCGCCGGGGGGAGGAGCGGGTCCCGCCAGTGTCCGCAAGGGCTCGGAAACACGCCAGGGTCGATCGGGGTCCGCGATCCGACGGCCCCCCCGGCGCTAGGCCGACGCGAAGGGAGCCACCACGGCGCCCGCAATGAGACGGCGCAGGCGGTCCGGGTCCGTCGCCGAGGTCTTGCACATGAACCCGCTCTTGTGGGCGAAGTGGACGTCCGGCTCGCCGTCGAGGCGGGAGAAGTCGAGGCGCGGGTCGTCCTCGTACCGGCTGATCCCGTAGCCGCCGGCCCGGCGGTCGGGATAGACCATGGCGCCGATCTCGGACTCGATCCCGGTGGCCCGAATGAAGCGTGCGACGCCGTTCGACGGCTCCGACGGGACCTGGTCGCTTCGGGGCAGGAAGACGGTCTCGATGACCTCGCCCCCAGCCTCGACCTTCCAACGCTCGACCTGCCCCCGCACCGTCTCGATGTCCGCACGGACCCCGCGAAGGTAGGCAAGGAGGTCGGCTCCGACCGTCCGCATGAACTCGTAGATGGTCTCCCCCTCCACGTGCCGCGGGGAGGCAGCGAAGTGCCGAAGCAGGGTCATGTCCACCGGG
>CAZEFP010000202.1:0-6357 GCA_964511565.1 uncultured Planctomycetaceae bacterium | reverse complement strand
AGGCGCGCAGTAACATCCGACAGCGACCGAGTTCGCGGACCGCCCACTGAGGCGGCTTGCCCGACCCGGGGAGACCCTCCAGGCGCGACCCCGTCGCCTCGAGGTCGCCCTGCTGCAGGAACACGATCGTTCCGACCCCGGCCACCATCGAGCGGAGGAGGACGAGGTGGCCCCCCTCGAGCACGTTGATGGCGGTGGTCGCGGGGCTGATCAGCGTCAGGTCCTGCAGCACGACGTCCCGGGCCCCGCGCACGCGAAGGGCCGCCCGCAGCTCCACCTTGGCCCCCGGGTCCGAGGGCATCAGTCGTACCCCCGGCGCGAGGATCTCCAGGGTGCGCGTCGGCGCGCCGGACGGATCCTCGTAGACGCCGGGCGAGAGCAGGATGTCCAGGCCCTCGACCGCCTCCCCGGGCGCCCTGCTCGCCGCACGGTCCGCGGCCTCACCCAGGGCGACCTCAAGGAGCTCGAGGCTCGGCTCCTCGATCAGCACCGCGCGTCGACCGCCCTGGACCGCGGACGGCGAGGCGAGGCGACGATCCGAGACCTCCCGAAGCGCGTGCAGCACCGCCGCCTCCCCGCCGGCCAGACCGGCCGCGGCTTCGAGGAGCGCGCGAGGATCAGCGGCGGTGCGAGCGCGCTCCACCAATCGGAGGCACAGCTCGGCCGTCCGCGCGTCGTAGTCGAACAGGCGCGCGTCGGTCTCGCCCCCCCAGCTCCCGTCGTGAAGTTCCGCCGAACGGAGCTGGTGGAGCAGCTGCGCCAGGGGTGGGCCGAACTCGAGGTCAGCCAGCTCCGGGCGGCTCTCCAGCTGCCAGGCCAGCTCCTCCGCCGCGCCGGGGAGGTCGGTCCAGCTGGCGCCTGGCAGATCCGGGCGGACCCGTCGGGCAGGAACGCCGGCCGCTCTGCCTCGAAGGACGCCATGGAGGGCGTGGCTCCCAGCGTGACGACGAAGTCCGCGAGCTTGCGGGCGCCGGCGTCCGGCTCGGTCTGAGCGAAGGCCAGAGCCCAGACCCGAGCGACCTCGCAGTCATCCCGAAGGTCGCCGGGCGCCTCGGCCCCGCGGGCGACACCCCGCTCGGCCCGATCGAGGAAGCTGAGCAGGCCATGGAGCCGCTCCCCTGGCTGCTCGAAGCCGAGCTCCGGCGCCAGCTCCTCGAAGAGGGCAGCGCGGTCCTCCTCGGAGAGCTTGGAGAGGCGCGGGGACTCCGCAGCAAGCTCCAGCGCCCTCCTCTGGAACCGGCGCGCCAGGCCCGCTCCGCTGCCGTCTGCGCTCTCGATGGCCTCCAGGATCGACTGGGCCGCGAGGGCCCGCGGTGACCGCCCCTCACGGGCCAGCTGGGTGAGAGGGTCCCGGGCGTCATCGCCCAGGGCGAGCAGCACGCCCCGGGCCTCGAGCCGCTGCTGGAAGTCCTCGGCGTCCACTGCGGCGAGCGCGGCCTCGAGCAGAGCACGGCGGCGCTCGCCGCCCTTGCCGTCCGACAGCAGGTCGAGGGGGGCAGAGGGGTGAGAGAGCCCCCCCACCACGAGCCGGTGGCGGAAGCGGACCCGCGTGATGGGCGCGGCCTCGTCGAGGACCCCTGCGAGAAACATCGAACGGGACCCCGGTTCGGACTCCCCGAGGATGGTCCAGTCCCCCTGCCCGAAGAGGATCTCCTTCTCCACGACCAGCACGACCCGCTCGGGGTCCACCCCGGCGCGGCGGTCGAGCTCGGGGAAGGAGAGCCTCAAGTCACCTCTTCCTCCACGCTTGACCTCGGGGGACGAGCCTGGGGGGCGGGGTAGCATGCGGGCTCCGTCCATGGCCAGCTGGCGCCGCAGGCGGCACGTCGTGCCCCGGCCCTCGTCGAGGGTCAGCCGGCCGAGGGTCCCATCGGGCAGCCGGAACTGGAGCTCGCCTCCCGGCGCCACCATCGCCGTCCGGCCGGGCACGTAACGCGGGTCGGAGCCTGGATTCAGCCACCACCCGCCCTGGTTGCTCACGGAGGACTTCTGCTCCAGCGCGAAGCGCACCTCACCCACGGGACGGAGGGCGAAGGACCCGGTGGCCCCGCTGTGGACCTCGATGTGCGCGAGGTCGTCCGGTCCCACCACTCGTCCGGAGACCAGGTCCACGCGCCCTCCGGTGTCGACGCCCAGGGACCACTCACCGGGGGTGTCCACCCGCGCCACATGGACCTCGCGGCCGAGGAAGCCCGGGAGCGCTCGGCCATCCTCATCACACGGAACGACCTCGTAGTGACGGACCTCCCCCCACGGAGCACCCTCCTCCGTGAACTCCCCGCCGCGAACGAGCGCGACGGTCTCCCAGCGCTCGCCGGCGGCGGGCCCCTTGGACTCCTCTTTGGCTCCGTCTCCCCCCCGTCCTGCAGCTGCCACAGGGGGCAGACGACGGCGGACCCGAAAGGTCCCCCCCGGTGCAGCATCAGAGCGATCCCAGCGGAGTCGGAACACGCCGCCCGTGGCGCTCGCCCTCAACCCCGCCGGTGCACGCCTCAGGGCGACCCTCCGCCGCGGCGCACGAGCCGCCTCGAGGCGGACGCGGTCGCGGGCGACGTCGAGGACTCGCAGGTAGCACCAGGCGTCGCCGTCGGCGGGCTCGACGATGAACTCGGCACCGATCATGAGCTGCTGATCGCTCGCCTCGTCGGGCAGCACCGAGGAACGCAGGACCTCGTCGGGCTTCGTGCTCGACCTGGCCGGGTCCAGCCGGCGCACGAGGTGCGGACCATCGAAGCGAAGGCCCGTGATCCCCTGGATCGGATCGGGCGTGGCGATCTTGGTCGGCACGAGGGAGAGCGCCGGGCCCGAGGGTGTCTCGCCAGCGGGGACGACCTTCAGGGTGTCCAGGTCGAGGGTGCCTGCGAGTCCGAGTTCCACGCGGGAGGCCCATGACTCCACGGGCGCGGCCTCCGCCACCTCCTGCGAGGCCGCCGACGCCGACGCGGCCGCCGCCGCCCAGAGGAGGATCAGCCACGCCAGCCCCCCGCTCCCACACCGTCCGAGACCCGTTCCCATCCCTGGAGAATAGCCCGGCGGGGGCTTCGGGGTCGTCACCCCGGCCGGTGCGGCGAGGGGAAGCGCCCCGCGGCCCACAGAACCGGGATTTGAGGACTGGTGCCGGGCGCCCCGATCCGTATCATCCGCGGCTCGAAAGGGGACGTAGCTCAGTTGGTAGAGTGTCGCGTTCGCAATGCGAAGGTCAGGGGTTCGACTCCCCTCGTCTCCACCATGTTCAAGGGACCCCGCGGTGACTCGTCACCGCGGGGTCCTTCTCATTGGTGCTCGGTCGGTTGGCGCTCGGTCGCCCGCGCCTTCGGCATGCCCTTGGAAGCGGTCTATCCGCGACGGCCGCGGCCGCCCCGCCGTCGGCCGCGCCTGCGCGCGGGGATCACGCCCCTGGCCGCATCGTCCTTGAATCGCCGGACCACCTCGACGATGTCGTCCGCGAACCACTCCATCTGCCACGGCTCCAGGACGCCGAGCGCCTCGATCGCCCCCCGATCCGCCGGCGCGGCGGCCGCGAGGCGCTGAAGCGTGCTGCGGTGAAGCAGATAGGAGGACTCGATCTGCCGCTCCGTGGAGACGTCTCGGCGCAGACGCTTCAGCCGCTCGTGCAGCTCCACCGCCAGCTCATCCAGCTCGATGTGCTCGCCCCGGCGCGGCGTCGCCGGGAGCCGCTCCAAGGGCCCGTTGCGCTCCGCCCGATCGAGGGCCCGCTGGAGCCGGTCACCGAGCCGCGTCAGGACCCGGCTGGTGATCCCCTCGATGCGCAGCAGGTCCTTCTCGGAGCGCGGGCGGCGCTCGGCGAGCTGGAGCAGGGACTTGTTCCCCAGGATCCGGAACGGCGGCGTGTCGTGCTTCTCCGCGAGCTTGTCTCGCATGATGAAGAGCTCGCGCAGGGCGCTGGCGCCCGCGGGGTCCAGGGTCCGCGCGCCCTTGATCTTCACGAAGTCGTCCGGGTTGGACTCCGCCGGTGGCGCCTCGAGGGCCTCGAGCCTGCGGCACTCGGACTCGACGATCATCATCGTGCCGTGCTGATCGAGGGTCCTGCGCTGGCTCTCCATGAGGGGGATCAGGAAGCGCGTATCGAGCCTCGCGTAGGCGATCTGCTTGGGGCTGAGCGGGCGCTGGGCCCAGTTGGATCGCTGCTGGGACTTGTCCAGACGAACGCCGAACTCACCCTCCAGCACCGAGGCGAGACCCGGGGTCTGGCTCCCGAGGACCGCCGCCGCCACGCGGGTGTCGAACAGGCCCTCGAATCGGAACCCGTATTCCCGGCCCAGGATCAGGACGTCGTACTCGGCGTCGTGGAAGATCTTGACGGTGCCGGGGTCCTCGAAGACCGACGCGAAGCGGCCGAGGTCCAGCTCGGCGAAGGGATCCACGAGCCAGTCCTCTCCCCCGGCGGTGACCTGGATCAGGCACACCTTGTCCCGGTAGCTGAAGAAGGAGTCCGCCTCCGTGTCGACCGCGATGGCCTCGTCCCCGTCCACCGCCTCGAGGAGCCGGCTCAGCTCGGCCTCGGTCTGCACCAGCGTGGGAGGGGGAAGGTCTTCGATCCGCTGGTCCATGGGCGGACGATACGACTTCGCCCCCCCTCCATGCGAGCGTGACCACACCCTCCATCGGCCTGGCGAGGGGCCCGCCACGCTCCGCGCCGGGCCGGGCCCGCGCGCCGCCGCGGCGCGCCGACCACGGGCCAAAACGGAAGCCGCCCCGTGGTCCAGGGGACGTCCGGGGCGGGTCTCGGGCGCCCCCGGGTCACGGAGGGGGCGTCGAAGGGGCGGGATGGCGAGGATGACGGGACTTGAACCCGCAACCTCCGGCGTGACAGGCCGGCACTCTAACCAATTGAGCTACATCCCCGCTTGGAGGCGCGAAGAATAGCGACTGGGGCGAAGGTGTCCAGCCCTTCGCGAAACTTCTCACGGACCGGGGCCACCGGGCGCCCCTCGGCCCCTCAGTCCGCGTCGCCCCCGGCTGCCAGGTCCACCTCCAGCTGGACCCCTTCCCCGGGGGACACCGGGCGCAGGGTGGCCCGGGACCAGGGCCAGGGGTCCCCTCCCCCACGGGCCGGGAGCGACGCCCGGATCGTGTAGCTCGCGTCCCCGTCGAAGACCGGCAGCCGGACGGACCCGGCGGAGAACAGGCGGGTGTACACGACCTCGGGCTCCTCGCCCTCCTGGACCACCTGCAGCACCGTGGGAGCGGCCAGCCGCAGGTCCGGCAGCCAGCCCTTCGGCGCACGCCCGTCCGCCTCGGACAGGTTGAAGCGAACCGGCCAGCCCGCGTAGGGGCGCGCGCCGGCCGACGTCGGGTCCACGTGCCGTGGCCATGCCTCCAGCTGCACGCTGCCAGCGGATCGGTCGACCCTCGCGATCCCGTACCCCGGCGCCCGGTCGTTGAGCCGGGTGGGCTCGATCCCCTCCGACCTTGGGTTCGCGACGGCGAGGACCGTCATGCGGTTTCCGAACCCGTCGAGGAATCGCCCGGTGTATCCGGGGGCTCCCGGGTCCACCGCGCCGCCCAGCTCCCGCGCACCGGGGTCGGGGAACCACCGGCGCGGCCAGGTGTTGGCCACGGCGGGAGACGAGAGGACGAAGCCCGCGTCGTCGAAGTCATCCACGCCGTAGCGCAGCGTGGAGCCGAGGTGCTGGTCCCCGGTCAGGTGGAAGGCTCCGGCGGCTCGCAGGAGCCGCACGGCGGCATTCCGGCCCGACTGTGGCCACCCGTTGGAGTCCATGTCCGCCGCGCGCTTGTCCCCCGACACGTACGCCCCCGGTGCGGGGACCTTCAGGGAGGGGATGACGCTCCCCGAGTTGGCGGTCTCCGGAATGGTCGCCACGTTGGCGAAGGGGGTCTGGGAGAGGCAGGCCTTGAACCAGGCCCCGGAGGGCCACGAGGACCCCCAATCCGCCAGCATCTCGAGCTGCGACGCTCCGAGGAGCACGGCCCCAGAGACGTCGGCGTCCGCCGCCGGATCGAAGTCCGGGGCCAGGGACCACCCGTTCCGTACGCGGCCTTCCGGGACCACCACCGCCGGCGGCGACTTGTACATGCGGTCGGCCAGCACCGCGAAGCTCCCCCCGCCCCAGTTCAGGGTCGTGTGGTAGGTGGTGATCCCCACCGCGAGGGTCGGCTCACCGCGCGGCGCGGGCAGGTGTTCGACCTGGGTCCGGTGGACCGCGTTCACGAAGGCCGGCGGCATCTTGTAGCCCCCCCGGTCCTGGACCGTGAGGTCGCCAGGGTCTGGCTCACGCACCCCCGCGTTGCCCCACACGTTTCCGTGGTAGACGTCGTGGTCATCGGGCACCACCACCGACGGCAGGCGGCGGGTCAGCTCTCCGAAGGACCACC
>CAZEFP010000201.1:0-6362 GCA_964511565.1 uncultured Planctomycetaceae bacterium | reverse complement strand
CGGCGCACGAAGGGCTCGGCGACCTGGCGGATCTCGAGGGCCGTCATGACCCGCGTCTCCAGCCCGTGGCTCTCCAGGGCGTCCGACATGGCGAGGGCGTTGATGACCGTCCCCAGCATCCCCATGTAGTCCGCGTTGGCCCGGTGGCCGCCGAGCTCGGAGAACTCGGCCCCGCGGAGGATGTTGCCGCCCCCCACCACCATGGCCACCTCGACCCCCAGCTCACACACCCGCGCGACCTGGCGGGCGATGTTCTGCACGTCGGGGGCGGAGATCCCGTGACCGGTGTCCGCGGCGCCGAGCGCCTCTCCGGACATCTTCAATAGAACGCGTCGATAGGTCATGGGCAGCGAGGGGGCGCGAAGGCGTCCCCGGGGGGGGCGGACGGAGTTTAGCCGCACGCCTCCCCGTGGACGCCTCCCCGGTCGGAAAAGACGGCCGCCTGCAGACGCCCTGAACGCAGGGAGGGGGCGCTCGCCGGTCCGGCGAGCGCCCCCTCCCATGGAGGATCGAGACTCGATCAGCCGCCGAGCTGGCAGCGCGTGAAGCCCTCGATCTTGGTGCCGTCGCCCAGCTCCTTCACGAGCGCCTTCGCGACGGAGGTCTTGTCGTCCATGATCCAGGGCTGGCCGACCAGGGTCCGCTCACCGAAGAACTTCTGGAGGCGGCCGACCATGATCTTCTCCTGGATCTCCTCGGGCTTGCCCTGGAGGCCGTCCTTGATGATCGCCTTCTCGCGCTCCACGTCCTCGGCGGGCACGCTGGCCTCATCGAGGGCGGAGGGGTTGAAGACGACGACGTGCATGCAGAGCTGCTTGAGCACGTCGGCGGCCTTGGCCGCGTCGCTGCCCGTGGTGACGTTGACGAGGGCACCCTTCTTGTTGTCGTGGTGCACGTAGGCCACCACCTGACCGTTGTCGGTGGAGTAGGCGCAAGCGTCGACGATCTGGAGGTTCTCCTTCAGGTCACCGATCGTGGCGGTGAGAGCGTCCTGAACGGTCCCTCCGGCGTGCCAGGCCTGGCCGAGCATCTCCTCAACGGACTTGGGCTCGTGGTCGAAGGTGTGTTGCACCAGCGCGTCGAGGAACTCGCCGAAGTTGGGCGTGGACGCGAGGAAGTCCGTCTCGGAGGCGAGCGCCACGATGGCGCCCTTGCTGCCGTCGTCGCTGACCTTGAAGGCCACGCGGCCCTCCGCGGTCTCGCGACCGACCTTCTTGGCCGCCGACTTGAGCCCCGCCTTGCGGAGCTCGTCGAGCGCGGCCTCGGGGTCGCCATCGGTTGCCTTGAGTGCCTTCTTGCACTCCATCATCCCGGCGCCGCTCATCTCGCGGAGCTGCCGGACCAGTTGGGCGGTGATCTCAGCCATCGGTGGGTTGAGGTTGGGCGCCACGGGCGCCGCATGGTGGTTGAAGTCGCGGGGCCAGCCCGCAGGTCCCCGCAGAAGATGCGGGATTTTGAAGAGCACCCGTCGCGCAGAAGCACGGCGGGTGGTGGATGGACGGCGCAGGGAAAAGGCCTTCCCCTGCGCCGGAGCGTCACTCGGCGGCGGGCGCCTCGGGCTTGGGCTCCTCGGCGGGAGCGGCCTCCGCGGCCGGCGCCTCAGCGACGGGAGCGGCGGCAGGGGCCGTCTCAGCGGCAGGCGCTGCGGCCGGCTCCGCGGCCTTGGCGATCGGCTCGGGGAGCTTGTTACCGGTGGTCGGACGGACCTCGTCACCGGGGATCGCCTCCTCCTCGGAGCTGCGCTCGGCGGAGCCGACGGCCTGCATGTTGTCGGTGTGCTGGTGGGCGCCGGCCTCGACCGAGTCCACGAGCTCCTCGATGAGCAGACGCACGGACTTGAGGGCGTCGTCGTTGCCCGGGATGACGATGTCGACGTCGTTGGGGTCACAGTCCGTGTCGAGGAGGCCGATGACCACGATGCCCATCTTGCGGGCCTCGCGGATCGCGTTCCCCTCGCGGGACGGGTCGACCACGACCATCGCGCCGGGCATGCGGTCCATCTCGCGGATGCCGCCCAGGTTGCGGGTGATCTTGCGGAGCTCGCGGTTGATCTGCGCGACCTCCTTCTTGGTGAGCTTCTGCTGCTCGATCGCCTTCTCGTCGATGGCCTCGAGCTGCGCGAGGCGCTTCAGCCGGCTGCGGATGACGCTGAAGTTGGTCAGCGTGCCGCCGATCCAACGCTCGGTGACGATCGGCATGCCGGTGCGCTGACCGGCGTCCTCGATCACGCCCTTGACCTGACGCTTGGTCCCGACCCAGAGGACCGTCTGGCCCTCCGAAGCGATCTGGAACAGCAGGTTCTGGGCTCGGAGAAGGCCCTTGACGGTCTCGCGGAGGTCGATCACGTGGATCATTCCGCGACGGCCGTGGATGTAGGGGGCCATCTTCGGATTCCACCGCGACACGCGGCATCCGAAGTGCACGCCAGCTTCAATGAGCTTCTGTGCGTTGATATTACTCATGGGGTCCTCGAAACAGGGGGAAGTCCGGTCGCCGAACAGGACGGCCGGAAACGAGCGGAAGAGTGTACGGGGGGGCCTCCGAAAGTCCAGCTTTCCCGGTCACCGCCCCCCCCGCCAGGTGTCCCCGCAAGGGACCCATCGAGCCTGGACTCCCGGGCTACAATGCGACCTCATAAGGTCCCGGCGCCCCCCCCACGCGCCCAGCCGTGACCTGCCCTTCCCGTGACCCTCCCCACCCGCCTGCTCATCGCCGACCACGGCAACTCCGGACTCCGCGAGGCGTTGCGCCCGCTGGAGGCGCTGGGGCTGGAGCTCGTCCCGAGCTCGACCCCGGAGACGACCCGGAGCCTCATGGAGCGGGGCGAGGTGGAGCTGCTCGTGCTGGAGCGCGACCAGTTCGAGCTCCTCGGCCGCGACATGATGCCGCGGATCGCGGATCGGCCCAGGCCGATCCCCGTGCTCCTGGTCACCGATGAGGCGGAGGCCATGTCGGCGATCATCGCGGGACGCACCATCCGGGGCACGCCCTGGGATCTGGTCCGGGCTGACGCGCCGGTGGAGGAGTTCTTGCTCCGGGCGGAGCAGCTCCTCGAGCGGGCCGATGTGCTGAGCCAGCTGGCAAAGGCACGCTACCAGGCCTCCCACGATGACCTCACCGGCCTCCTCCGGCCGCGCCCCTTCGGTGAGCGCCTCCGTGAGCACTTCTCGGCCACCCAGCGCCACCGCCTCGAGCTCGCGCTGATCCTGATCGACCTCGACGACTTCGGACGCGTCAACAAGGAGTTCGATCACACGGTGGGCGACGAGGTCATCGCCCGAGCCGGGGAGACCATCCGCACGAGCCTGCGCGAGGAGGACATCGGCGGACGTCTCGGCGGCGACGAGTTCGCCCTCATCCTGCCCTTCACCTCCAGGGTGGACGCGGCCCGGGTCGTGGCCCGGCTCGCCGCGCGGATCCGCGGGCTCAGCGGCCCCCCCACCGGCCTGCGGCCCTTCGTGGACCAGCGCCGGGGCGACCCGCGCCGCTCGATCCGCGTCTCTGCCAGCCTCGGGTTCGAGACCTACGACGGCAACGACCTCGGGACCCTGGAGGAGCTGCGGCTGCACGCCGAGCAGGCCCTCCACGCCGCCAAGGGGCGCGGGGGGAATCAGGGCGTCTACTTCCGCAGCCTGCGCGCCGACGGAGATCGGGCCGCGGTCGGCTCCTGAGGCCCCGGCGCGCCCTCCGCCCCTGGCTCGGCCTGCTCAGCGGAGCAGCATGGGACGGACCCAGTTGGCCCGATCGAGCACGAAGTCCCCCGCCGGGTCCACCTCGAGCACCAGTTCCCCCACGCCCTCGAGGGGAATGGACGGGGACCGCGCGGCCAGGAGGCCGGCGCGCATGACGTCGCTCTTCCAGAGCTCCTTGCCGTCCCCCAGCACCCGGAAGCGCACGGCCCCCGCGCGGGCGCCGCTCTGACCGGAGTCGTCGACGCCGCACATCAACCGCAGGGAGCCCCACGCGCCCCCAAGGTTCCAGGTCAGGCGGCTCGGCGCGTGCACCCCGAGCCCTCGATCGAACACGACCCCGCCCACCGACAGGAGCCCCCCCCGGCAGTTCCGGTCGACGCGCATGGGCCAGACGAACCCGAGCTCGTCCCCGAAGGGCGAGGAGTTGCCCGCGTCCGCGGGGGCGATGTCGCCGAGGAATCGGAAGGAGCCGTCGTCGAGGGACACCTCGCTGACGATGGCCCCCGGGAGTTGCACCTCGGCGCCGCCACCGATTCGAAGCTTCACGCCGGCCTCGGGGGGCCCCAGCGCGACCAGGGTCCCGCTGATCCGGCCGCCGCCCGCCAGGGTGACGGCCACCCGCTCCCCACCGTCCTCGTTCTCCTGCTCACCGCCCGCCTCATCCAGTGGCGCGATGAAGAGCGCGGCGACCCGATCCCACGGATAGGTCCGCTGGCCCAGTCGCTCATCGAAGAAGGCGACCCCGTCGGCTGAGAAGGACTCCACGAAGCCCTGGGCCCGGTCGAGACCATCGGCCGCCACCAGGTAGAGGCGGTCGCCGTCGGCGGGAGGCCCGGCGGTCGGGCTCTCGGTGACCGAGTCGGGGATCCTCGAGGGATGGACGATCGAGCGGATCCCGTCGATGGAGAGCGAGAGGTCGACCCCTGGCTGGACCTCCACGTTGAGCACGTCCCCCTCGCCGCCACGCACGACGGCCCTGAGCCGATCGCCCCCGGCCAGCCCCAGCGAGGCGAGGCGGGCGCCCGTGGTCTGGCCGCTGCTCTCCGGGCGCGGGAGCCCCTCGAAGCGCGCGAAGGCTGCCCCTGCGGAGGCGAGGCTCCCGAGGGGGCCCGCCTCGGCCCCACGATAGGTCTGCTCGCCGGCGAGGTCCTCGAGCACCAGGCGGGGCGCGGGCTCGGCGGCGGCGCCCTCCTCGCCGTCGTCCTGCCCCCCCGCGATCGGGGACGAGAACCCCGCGACGAGGAGGGCGAGCAGCACGGGCGATGCAGGGGCCAGGGGCACTTTCATGGGCCCATCGTAGGCTGCCGCGGCCCCGATGGCACCCGCCGAGCCCAGACCGCCGCCGGGTGCTCAGGGGCGAGTCGCCAGCAGGACCACGGACTGTCCCACGGGCGGTCCGCCGCCGGGGCCCGCCCAGCCCGTGGCTCGATCGACGGCGCGGAAAGCCCCGATGGAGCGCTTGATCCAGCGCAGCTGGCGCTCGTTGAAGGAGCTCGAGAAGGTCGAGCCTCGCCGCAGGATGCGGCTCTTGAGGAGGTAGGGGCCGACGCCTGCGAGGTTCATGTAGCGCGCCGCCCGGACCTGGAAGCCCGCCTCCTCGACCCGGGTGACGAGGTCCCGCCTGCTGTAGCGCCGGAGGTGATCGGAGGCGAGGTCCACGGAGCCGAACAACCACTGGTGGGCGGGGACCTTGACGAAGAGGGTCCCCCCGGGCGGCAGGATCCCCGCGAAGCTCCGGAGGAGGGAGAGGTCGTCCTGGATGTGCTCGAGGACGTCCAGGCAGACCACGGCGTCCACCCTCCGTGCGCGCAGCTCCTCGCGCTGGGCGTCGAGGTCGGTCTGGAGCACCTCGACCCCCTCCACGCCCTCGAAGCGGCGCTGGAGGACCGCGACGTTCTTCGGTGAGAGGTCCACGGCGAGGACCTCGTCCGCGCGGTGCCGCATGACCTCCACGAAGTTCCCGATCCCGCAGCCCGCATCCAGGACACGCGAGCCCAGCGGGCCGCCGTTCAGGGCCTCGGCGAGCTCCGCCACCCAGCGGTAATACGGCTCCAGCCCCGCCATGCGCTCCAGCGCGGCGAGGTGCTCCTCCTCGTGGGGGAGCTTGCGCGCGGCGACCTGGTCGAGGCCCTCGTCGCCCTCCGGCTGGCCGCTCGGGCTCAAGACCGCCGCCCCCCGCCCTGGCGAGGGGTCATCGGGGCCGCCCGCGGCGGGCGAAGGGGGTCGGGGTCAGCCATGGTCCTTGGGGCGGCGCGAGCCGCGCCCAAACCTACCCGCTCGGGGTGCGCCGGCGCCAAGGGTCTGCGGCCGGCTCCACCCCGCCTTCGCCCCGACGAGCGGGGTGGCGCCCCGTCGCAGCGTGGGGGCTCGGCCCGTTCCCCGCAGCCACCCCGGAGCGCGGCGACGGGCCCCCAGGCCCCGCCGCCGGCCCTGAGCGGTCAAATCGGCAGCGGACCTCGGGGTCTGGGGGGCTCCCTGCCACTTCGGCAGCGCTGGGGGGCCCGGAGCGCCCCCTTGGACGCTCGGCACGGCCTTTGCACTCGGCCCCGTTCATCGCCGGGCACACCCACCCCGGCTCCCAACCACGCGTGCGCCGCGCACCGCAGCGCCGCTCCCCCGACTCCCCGTAGACAACAAGCTCAGACACCCATGGCCAAGCAGATGGTTTTC
>CAZEFP010000200.1:0-6364 GCA_964511565.1 uncultured Planctomycetaceae bacterium | reverse complement strand
CCCGGAGGACCTGCAGCGGGTCGAGGCGGCGGCGTGTGATCATGTCGCGGGCAGCGGCGCGGTCAGCCGCAGGTGTCGAGGTCCATGGAGGCAGGCCGGGCCGCCTTCTGCTTGCGCGACCGACGCGCGTCCGCCTGGGCGCGGCGCACGGCGGGGTGCCCCTTGAAGCGCGCCAGCAGGTCGTCCCTGCCCGCGGACTCGAGCCCCTCCACGACGAAGCGGTAGGACTCGGGAGCCTTCCAGCGGACCAGCGCCTTCTGGATCTTCCGCTCCCGCTCACGCTTGGGCACGTACACGTCCTTGCGGGTGATGGGGTCCACGCCGCACACGTACTGCACGTTGGCCCGCGTCATCGGGAGAGGCAGGAACTCCTGGACCTGCTCGGGCGAGTAGTTCCGCTCGAAGAGCTTCTCGAAGAGCTCGATGGCCGCCTCGATGGTCGTCCCGGGGTGGCCGACGATGAAGTAGTTCACGAGGTGCTGGTCGCGCCCCATGTCCTCGCACTTGGAGCGGTACTCCTCCTCGTACTCCTCGTAGACATCGAAGGTGGGCTTGTTCATCACCTCGAGCACCTCCGCGGAGGCGTGCTCAGGGGCGAGCTTCATGCGCCCCGGCACGTGGTTCTCGACGAGGTCGTGATGCAAGGGGAGCATGCGCCCGTCCTTGCCCTTCAACATGTCGTAGCGGATCCCCGAGGAGACGAACGCGTGCTTCACACCCTTGTGCTCACGGACCGTGGCGAGCAGCCGCCTGTAGCCCTCGCTCGTCTTGTCGAGGCGCAGGGCGGGGCAGGGATCCGGGGTCAGGCAGTCCCGCCCGAGGCAGGCCTCGCCCTTCTCCAGGAGCTTGCAGCCCAGGCCGTACATGTTGGCCGTGGGCCCCCCCACGTCGGTGATCGTTCCGCGGAAGTCGTGGTGCTCGGCGAGGGCCGTCACCTCCCGCATGATCGACTCCTCGGACCGGGACTGGATGCTCCGGCCCTGGTGGAACGTGATCGAGCAGAACGAGCAGTCGGCCATGCAGCCGCGGTGGGTATTCACGCTCCAGCGCACCGGCTCGAGGGCAGCGATGCCGCCCCGCGCCGTGTGGTCGGGGTGCCACTCTCGCTGGAAGGGCAGGTCGAACCAGCGATCCACCTCGTCCTGGGCCGCGGGCGGCGCGGGCGGGTGCTGGAGGACCCAGCGGTCGCCGTGGGCCTGGGCCAGGATCTTGGAAGAGGGACTGTTCTCCTCCCGGACCGCGTCGAAGAGGTCCACCAGCAGGCTGTCGTCCTCGGCCAGCGCCTCGAAGGAGGGCACCACCCGGGCCCCCTCCGGGACGTCCTCGGCGCGCACGATCTCGCAGGTCCCCGCGAGCCCGCCCAGGGGCTCGCCGGCGCCAATACGCCGCGCGAGCTCGATGATCTGTCGCTCCCCCATCCCCCAGACGAGCAGGTCCGCCTTGGAGTCCACGAGGATCGAGCGACGGAAGCGCTCATCCCAGTAGTCCCAGTAGGCGAGCCGCCGAGGGCCTGCCTCGAGGCCCCCTGCGATCACCGGCACGCCCCGGTAGAGGCTCCGCGCCTTCGCGGTGTAGGCGATGGTGGCCCGGTTCGGGCGCCCCGCCTCGCCCCCAGGCCGATAGACGTCCACGCGCCGCTTCTTCTTCGCGGCGGTGTAGTTGGTCACCATCGAGTCGATGGTGCCCGCGGTCACCCCGGCGAAGAGCTTCGGCGCGGGGAGGCGGTCCCAGCCCGACACGCCGTCGTCGTCAATCTCGGGGCAGTCGAGGATCCCGACGCGGTAGCCCTCGGCCTCGAGGACCCGGCCGATCACCGCGGCGCCAAAGGAGGGGTGATCCACGTACCCGTCGCCGGTGACGAGCACGATGTCGAGTTCGTCCCACCCCCGTGCGGCCATCCCGGCGCGAGTACGGGGGAGGAAGGCCGCGAGGTCCTTGTCGGCGCCGGTTGTCATGGGAGCATTCTAGACGGGGAGCGCCGCGCGAAAGTGCGGGCACGAGAGAGGCGGCCCGATGGAGGTCAGGCCGCCCGACGCGGGACGGGCTCCGGATGGAGCCGCATCGTCCCGTTGAGTCAATCAGAAGCTGCCGTGGCGCGCGCGGTGGCGCTTGTTGACCTTCCGGCCGCCGGAGGTCTTCTGGCGGCTGAGGAAGCCCGTCTTCTTGGCCTTCTTGGACTTGCTGTTGCGAATCTTGAGCTTCATCGGTGTCGGGGCGCAGGGGCGCGGCGAACTTTCGAGGGGGGAAGGATAGGGATCAAGGGGGCCCTGGGGGGCACGTGAACAGTGAAATCCTGCCCAAAGGCCCCTGGAGGGGCTCAGCGAGGCCCGGTCATCTCGCCAGGCACCACCGCCCGGCGGAACTCCTCCTCGGTCATCAGGCCGAGGGCCGTCACGGCCTCCACGAGGGTCGTGCCCTCCTCGTAGGCCTTCTTGGCCACCTTCGCGGCGTTGTCGTAGCCGATGTGGCGATTCAGCGCGGTCACCAGCATCAGCGACTGGCGCATGAGGTGGTCGATCCGCTCCCGGTCCACGTCCAGGCCGGCCACGCAGTTCTCCCGGAAGGAGTCGGCGCCGTCCGCGAGGAGGCGGATCGACTCCAGCACGTTGTGGATGATCACCGGCTTGTAGACGTTCAGCTCGAAGTTGCCCTGGCTGCCGGCGACCCCCACGCAGGCGTCATTGCCGAGCACCTGCGCGCACACCATGGTCAGCGCCTCACACTGGGTCGGGTTGACCTTGCCCGGCATGATCGACGAGCCCGGCTCGTTGGCGGGAAGCCTGAGCTCCCCGAGCCCCGAACGCGGGCCGCTGCCGAGCCAGCGCACGTCGTTGGCGATCTTCATCAGGGCGCACGCCGCCACCTTGAGGGCGCCGTGGCACAGGACCAGCGCATCGTGGCCCGCGAGGGCGCTGAACTTGTTGGGGGCCGTCACGAAGGGCAGCCCCGTCTCCTCCGCCATCTGGGCCGCGAAGCGCGCGTCGTAGCCAGGCTTGGTGTTCAACCCGGTCCCCACCGCGGTGCCTCCCTGGGCGAGCTCGTAGAGGGCGGGCAGCGTGGACTCCACGCCGCGGATCGCGTCGAGGATCTGCTGGCGCCAGCCGGAGACCTCCTGGGAAAGCCGCAGGGGCGTGGCGTCCTGGAGGTGGGTCCGGCCGATCTTGACGATCCCATCCCACTCCTCGCCCTTCGCGGCGAACGCGTCCGCCAGCGCCTGGAGCGCGGGGACCAGGGTCCTCACGACCTCCTCGGTGGCGGCCACGTGCATGGCCGTGGGGAAGGTGTCGTTGGAGGACTGGGCACGGTTCACGTGATCGTTCGGGTGAACCGGGTCCTTGGAGCCGACCACGCCGCCCAGCATCTGGATCGCGCGGTTGGAGATCACCTCGTTGGTGTTCATGTTCGACTGGGTGCCCGAGCCCGTCTGCCAGACGACCAGCGGGAACTCCGCGTCGTGCTTGCCCTCGACCACCTCCGCCGCGGCCGCCACCAGGGCCTCCCGCGCGGCAGGCTCGAGCCCGTCGAGCTCCCCGAGCTCGCTGTTCACGATCCCGGCGCACTTCTTCACCAGGCCAAGGGCCCGGATCATGGGCCGCGTGAACTGCTGCCCGCCGATCTTGAAGTTGTGCAGGGAGCGCTGGGTCTGGGCTCCCCACAGGGCGCCCGCGGGGACCTCGATGGGCCCCATGGAGTCGGATTCGGTGCGAGTGTCAGTCATTGGGCGCGGCCCGCGATCGACGCGGACCAGGTGCTTCGGTCATGGCCCGACCCGGCGGCCGGCCCTGTGGTGGAGCGTTGATCGCGAGACGGATCAGAAGAGGCCGAGGTCGCGCATCGCGAGCACGTCCTCGTGAATGGCGCCCGCGGTCTTCTGGAGCAGGGCACGCGACTCGGTCCTGAGCGGGAGCTCGACGATCCGCTCGACCCCGCCGCGGCCGAGGATGGCGGGCACCCCCATGTAGAGGTTCTCCAGGCCGTACTCCCCGTTGAGCAGGCATGCGCACGGCATCATCCGGCGCTCGTCGCGCAGCACCGACGCCGCCATGGCCACGGACGCCGACGCGGGCGCGTACCAGGCGCTCCCGGTCTTCAGCAGCTTGACGATCTCCCCGCCGCCTGTCTTGGTGCGCTCCCCCATGGCCTCGACCGCGTCCCGGTCCACGAGGTCGAGCACCCCGATACCGTTCACCGTGCAGCGGTCGGGCATGGGCACCATGGAGTCGCCGTGGGCGCCGAGCACCATCGCGTCCACGTCCTGGACCGCCGCGCCGGTGGCCTCGGAGATGAACCAGGAGTAACGCGCCGCGTCGAGCACCCCCGCCATCCCGATCACCCGCCGGGACGGGAAGGCCAGGCAGTGACGCATGAGGGTCACCATGGAGTCGAGCGGGTTCGTCACCACGATGACCACCGCCTCCGGCGACCCCGCCCGGATGTACTCGGCCACGCTCTGCATGACCTTGCCGTTGACCTCGAGGAGGTCCGAGCGGCTCATCCCCGGCTTGCGCGGGAGACCTGCGGTCACGATGAAGACGTCGGAGTCGTAGGTGTCCCGCGGGTCGTTCGTCCCGACGATCCGGCTCGAGAACCCCTCGACCGCCGCCGACTGATTCATGTCCAGGGCGATCCCCTGGGGCCGCCCCTCGGCGATGTCGATCAGGCAGATCTCGGGCGCCAGGTCCTTGAGGGCGGCGAGGTGGGCACAGGTCGAGCCCACATAGCCGGCCCCGACGACGGTGAGCTTGGCGTTGGTGTGCTGGTTCATGGTCGCGAGCAGGATAGTCGGAAGGGCCCCCCTGCGATGACAGCGGCCGCCGAATCCTGGCTCGGGCCGACCCTCACGGCCCCCAACGAAGCCGCCCCGCCCCTCCACGGCGGGAGGGAGCGGGGCGGCCGCGAATCCGAGGGTCGCCCTTAGAAGAAGAGGACGCTCACGCCGTCGGTGAAGTTCGACGTGGTGAAGCCGGGGATGAGGCTGTCGCGGTGCCAGGCCTGGAAGTACCAGGTCTGACCGGTCATGGCCGACATCGGCCCGGAGCCCGTGGGGATGGCGTCCAGGTCGACCGTGCCGGAGAAGGTGCCCGTCGAGCCCGAGGACTTGATGCCGCCCGCGACGCCGCGGCCGATGCTGCCGCCGAGGCACAGGTTGCCGGCGCTACCGCCCGGGCCAACCACGAAGGACTGGTCCAGGGAGGACAGGAAGAAGCCGTTGGCGTTGGCCGGGAGGTTGCTCGCCTCCAGCTCCATGGTCCGGGTCGACTGGTCCACGTTCGAAGCGGTGATGTCACCGGCCACGGCGGTGGAGTTGGGGTTGGCCGTGCAGTAGCTCGTGATGACCGCGCCGCTGCCGGAGGGGTCGCCGGGGACCATCACCGAGATCTGCTGGTCGCCGGGGTTGCCCGGACGGAACAGGCCGAGGGTCGCGGTCCCCGCCTCGGGCTCGCCGTTGGACGTGAACCAGAAGCTGTAGGTCGTCCCCCAGCGGAGGGCGTTGGCGTTCTCGTTGATGGCGAAGGCCTCGGTCGACCAGGTCATGGCGCCGCCCGACTGGGTCTCGGTCCACGCCGCGTTGGTGTACGGCTCACCGGAGTGGTAGTGCGGGAAGGAGTGACCGACGTCAAGCAGGGTCGAGCCGGCGCCCACGGGCACGGAGAAGGACTCGCCGCTGAAGTGGCTGTTGTTGTTGAAGATCGCGAACTCGTAGCGCCAGGTGCCGTTCCCGAGGTCGATGACGTTCTGACCCAGGATGAACTGCCCCTCGCCGGGAACGTTGACCTCGGTGATGGTGGCGTTGGGCTCGTAGACGGCCCAGGCGCGGATCGCGGCCTGCTCACGGTTCGTGCCGCCGCCGATGCTCAGGTTGACGCCCGTCTGGGGGCGGTTGAGGTTGCACCAGGAGACGTTGTTGAAGCCGTTGCCGGCCGCAGCGTCGTCCGGGGCGATGTACTGGGCCTCGCCGAAGTAGCGTGCCGTGGGGTGCTCGGAGGCAAGCACGTCGTCGACCGGCACCTGGATCCGCTTGAAGATCCGGTCGCCGGACTGGCCCTGCTGGGCGTAGGGGTAGTTGAAGGCCCCCGTGAACGCGTTCACCTGCCAGCGCGGGCCGAGGCCCGACTGGGAGCCGTTCAGGCCGGAGCTGTAGGGATCAGAGCATCCGACGCCCAGACGGGAGCCGGTGCCCGAGCTGTTGCAGTTGCAGCAGAGGTTCTGCTGGAGCGCCGTGAAGCCGTGCTTGAGCCAGCTCATGCCCACCTGCTCGAAGCGGCCGTTCTCGAGGCGATAGATGTTCTGGCCGATCACCGGGTGGTTCGTGTTGTTCGCGAACCAGAGGAGCTCCTGATCCCCGGTGTTGCAGGAGGTCGTC
>CAZEFP010000199.1:0-6374 GCA_964511565.1 uncultured Planctomycetaceae bacterium | reverse complement strand
CTGCCTTCGATTGGCCGTGGGCAGGGCCGATGCGCGCGAGCACGAAGTCGTCCCGCGTCGACCCCGGGCGGAGCGGCGCCACGAGGACCCCGACACATCCGCGGCTCGCGGCCCGCGCGGCGATGGCTCGGATCGAGGTCTTCCGGGCGACCGGGGCCGCCGCGACCGTCACCAGCGCGATCGTGCCCTCCAGGCTCAGGCGCATCTTCTGGGCCGCGTCGAAGTCCGCCTCCTGGCCGGCGCCGAGGTCGACCACGGCCCCGCGGGCTTCCACCACGGCGGGGTTCCAGTCGTAGGCGGCGGGCATGGGAGAGGGAATCGAGGTCCCCGGGTCCCAGCGCTCCTTGAGCCCGGCGAAGGCGGTGGCGGCGAGGGAGTCCTCGAAGAGGAGGACATCCGAGCGTGTGGGCGTGGCCTGTTCCGCGGTGACGGGGACCCGCGTCGGCCGCAGGCCGGCCCCCTCGAGCGCGGCCTCCACGGCGTCGAGGCCGCGACCGTATCCGATGGTGCCCACGACCCGGGGCGCCCGCGACAGCTCGGCGAGGAGAGCGCCGAGGTCCGTGATGGGCGCGGGGGCCGCACCGTCGGCGCGGACCGGACGCGGCGCAGGATCGAGGGGCGCACCGGAGGCGCCCGTGGGCGAGGCCTGGAGCAGGAGGGCGAGCGCGGCGATGGTGGGGGCACAAAGAGCCATGGTGGGGATCGTACCGAGGGGCGGCCCCTCTACCATGCGCCCCCGTGAACGGTTTTCCCTTCGACGCCGTGCTGTTCGACCTCGACGGCACCCTGGTGGCCACCGACAGCTTCTGGCCCGACGTGGCGAGGGCGGCCACCCTTCGAGTCTTCCGGGAGCGAGGGATCGACCGCGCGATCCCCGGCCCGGCGGAGTGGATGGCCATGGTCGGCAGGCCCCTGGGAGAGGCGTTCGAGGCGACCTTCGGGGACCTCGACGACGAGTCGCGCTCGGCCCTGCTGGTGGCGTGCGCGGAGGCGGGGCACGCCCAGCTGGACCGGCACGGGGCGACGCTCCTCGCGGGCGTCGAGGAGACCCTCTCGGAGCTCGCAGCCCGCGGGGTGCGCCTGGGGATCGCCTCCAACTGCGCCCCCGAGTACCTCGAGCTCATGTTGACCCGCGCAGGTCTCGAGCGGTGGATCGAGGAGGGGCGCTGCCTCGCGTCTCCGGGGGTCCAGGACAAGGCGGACATGATCGAGGACCTCCTCCACACCTTCGGGACGCGCAGCGCCGTGATGGTGGGGGACCGGGCGGGGGACCGTGACGCGGCCTGGGCCAACGGTCTGCCCCACGTCCACATTCCGAGGGGGTACTGCGGAGGGGCGGACGATGGCGTGGAGGCCGAGGCCGTGCTCGCAGGCATGGAGCAGCTGGTCACCGCCGGCATGGGGCGGGCACGGTCCCGCGGCGCCTGCCGCGAGCGGCTCGGTGGGGCGCGCAGGGTGGTGGTCACAGGGCTGCCCTTCGCGGGGCACCCCCGGTTCGCGGCGGAGCTGGCGGCGGCGTTCGCGGAGGTCGGAGCGAGCACGGTCGAGGTCGTCGAGGCGGACGTGGCCGCGGCGAGCGCCGTGCTCGTGGGCGCCGACGCGCTCGTCACGGTCTCGGCGCGGTCCGAGGTCCTGGAGCGCCGGGCCCGCGGAGAGCGCGTGGGGCTCGCGCCCCTGGAGCGGCTGGTCGAGGACCTACCGGCCGCGCAGCGCGCGATCGACCATCTCCGGGCTGGCGGCGCGCTCCGGACCGTCCACGTGGACAACAGCAACGCCCTCGACCCGAGGATTGGCTGAGCGTCTACGGCGGGCCGAGGCTCAGCGACCGGTGGAGTTCGCGGCGCTCGCGAGGCGCCGCCGCGCGATCTCTCGGATGAAGGGGGCCGCGCCCTCGGTCTCGGCGTCCGCCGGGGCAACGAGGGCCTCGCGCCAGCGGTCCCGGGCGGAGGCCTCCTCCCCGCACAGCCAGTGGGCGTCGCCGAGGAACAGCAGGTTGAGCGGGATCGGGGCGACCTCAACGGCCGCCGCGAGGGTGTCGCGTCCCTCCTCGAGATCCTTGAACGGCCACGGCGCCCTGGACTGAAAGCGACCCTTGAGCCGCAGGGGGGACGCGCCCTCGAACTCGGGGGAGGCGGCGGCGAGGCGCTTGATCTGTCCGGGGAGGGTGGTCGCCGCTCCGCTCGCCAGGGCCTGGAACGTGGGCAGGGACCAGAGGCGCAGCCCGGTCCCCAGGGTGCTGAAGAGCTCGGCCGCCGGATCGCCGGGCCGGAGAGCAAGGGCGCGCTGGGCGAAGCTCGCGGACCCCGTGGCCAGGGAGCGGATCTCCGACTTGAGCTCCCCGGAGACGTCGTCCTCCAGGTCGATCAGGGCCTCCGGCGGCGACGTCGGACCGGGGGCCGTCTGCAGGGCCAGGGTGGATTGAAGCCGCAGGTCGGCGTTGAGGATGAGCGCCCTCGACGCGGCCATCAGGTCCTCGTAGCTCGCGTCTTCGGCGCGGGCCCTGGGCAGCAAGGCGGTGCACGCCTCGGTGGAGCTCTTGAGGCGCTGACTCGCGAGGCGGGTGAGCTCCCGGGGATTCATCGGGGCCAGCACCTCGGCGGGAGCCAGCGGGACCTCGTCGGTCCCGTCGCTCGGGCTCGGGTCGGGCGCGGCCGCGGTCCCCGCGGCGGGCGCCGCCTTCGGGAGCGGCGCCGCGACGTCTCGCGCGACGGGTGCGGGCTCGGTGCGCTCCAGGACCTCGTCGACCGAGCGCGTCGCCGAGCAGCTCGACAGCGCCAGCGCGCAGCTCCCCAACAGCGCCGCCCCCAAGAATCCTGACCACCGCACCTCTGCACGCCCTCGCATGACCAGGGGTTCGCCTCGGCGCGCCGGAGCGATGCGGCGGATTGCAGCGGCTTGCCTATGGCGTGGGGGGCGGCCGTTGCGGACAATCCCCGGCCATCCGCTGCGGGCCCCCTCTGGCCTCCGGATCGAACGCATGTTCAAACGCATCCTCATCGCCAACCGTGGAGAGATCGCGCTGCGCGTGATCCGTTCCGCGCGAGAGATGGGCCTCGAGTCCATCGCCGTCTATTCCGAAGCGGACGCGCGGGCGCTGCACACCCGCATGGCGGACGTCGCCGTCCCCCTCGGCGGGAAGCTGCCGTCCGAGAGCTATCTCGACATGGACAAGATCCTCGCGGCGGCGCGTGAGACCGGGGCGGAGGCCATCCACCCCGGCTACGGGTTCCTCAGCGAGAACGCCGAGTTCGCGCGCCGGGTCGAGGAGGCGGGCATCGCGTGGATCGGTCCGCCCGCGAGCGCCATCACCACGATGGGGGACAAGATCACCTCCCGCCGCGTCATGAAGGAGGCCGGGGTCCCCTGCGTCCCGGGGCTCGTGGATCCCGTGGACGACGTGGAGGCGGCGACCCGCGAGGCCGAGGCGATCGGCTACCCCATCGCGATCAAGGCGGCCGCGGGCGGCGGCGGCAAGGGCATCCGCATCGTGCGCGAGCCGAGCGAGATGGCGTCCGCGTTCCGGACGGCCTCGGGTGAGGCGGTCGCCTCCTTCGGGGATGGCCGCGTCTACCTGGAGCGCTACCTCGACTCTCCGCGCCACGTGGAGGTCCAGGTGATGTTCGACGGCCACGGCAACGGCGTGCACTTCTTCGAGCGCGAGTGCTCGGTCCAGCGCCGCCACCAGAAGCTCGTGGAGGAGGCTCCCTCCAGCATCCTCGACGAGGACTCGCGGCGGGCCATGGGGGAGGTCGCGCTCCGCGCGGGGCACGCGGTGGACTACCGCGGCGCGGGCACGGTCGAGTTCCTCTGGTCCGGCGGGGAGTTCTTCTTCCTCGAGATGAACACCCGGCTTCAGGTGGAGCATCCGGTGACGGAGATGATCACCGGGGTCGACCTGGTGCGGGAGCAGCTGCGCATCGCGGACGGTCAGCCCCTCGGCTACGGGCAAGAGGACCTCTCTATCCGCGGACACTCCATCGAGGTGCGGATCAACGCCGAGGATCCCTTCAATGGCTTCCTTCCCTCCACGGGCGTGCTGCACAACCTCCGGGCCCCGGGTGGTCCGTGGGTGAGGCTCGACACCGCCATGTACCGCGGACTCGAGGTCGGTCTCGAGTATGACCCGATGCTGGGCAAGCTCATCGTCTGGGGGGCCGACCGCGAGGAGGCCATCGCGCGCATGATCCGCGCCATCCGGGAGATGAACGTCGGGGGCGTGCACACCAGCCTGCCCGCCGCGCTCCAGGTCCTGATGCACGAGCGCTTCGTCTCGGGCGACTACGACACGCACTTCCTCGAGGGGCTGACCATCGAGTCCCCCAAGGAGTACCAGGGCCTCGCCGCGGTGGCGGCGGCCATCTACCGCCACCACCAGGCGCGCCGCAAGGCGCTGGCGCCCAGCGCCGCGGGCCGCGTCGGCTGGCAGGCGCGCACGCGCGGAGAGCTCACGGGCCATGTGGGCCGAGCCGGCGTCGCCGCCGCCACGGAGGTGCAGCCGTGAAGACCTTCGTCAAGATCGGAGAGACCACCCACGAGGTCGAGCTGACCGAGCGGCTGGGCGAGCTCATCGTCCACCTGGACGGTGAGCCGTGTGAGGTGGAGTACGCCGAGGCGGACAACCTCGGGCAGATCGTCCTCATCCACGGCGGCAAGAGCTACGCCATGTCCATCGAGGGCGGGCCCCACGAGATCGCCATCACCATCGCCGGTCACCGGTACGACTGTGAGCTGGAGGACGAGCGAGAGCGCGCCGCCAACCTCGCCGCCCGGGCGGCCAACAAGGGCGGCGGCTTGCTGAAGGCCGTGATGCCCGGCGTGGTCGTGGAGGTGCTCGTCCAGGCGGGCGAGGCCGTCACCGAGGGGCAGCCGCTGCTGATCCTCGAGGCCATGAAGATGCAGAACGAGATCGGCGCTCCCGGGGACGGGGTCGTCAAGACCCTGCACGCCTCGGCCGGAGACGCGGTGGGTGCGGGGGACAAGCTCGTCACCCTCGCGGCGCCCGAGGGCGAATGAGCGCGCCTGGCGGCCGCTGAGTCAGCGGCCGCCGCCGTAGCCGAGCGCCCTCAGGTTGGCGTCCACGGCCGCGGGGATGGGCTCGTCGCCGGAGTCGCCGCCGAGCCGGCCCGCCTGCTCCCGGGTCCGCGTGTCCCACCGGCGGAGCGCGCCCAGGAGCTCTCGCACCTTGTCCGGGTGGTCGGCCGCGACGTCCGAGGATTCCGACGGGTCGAGGTCGAGCCGGTACAGCCTGAGGTCGAGCTCCTCGTCGGGGGCCAGCGCCGCGCCGGCCTCCGCCGGCGGCGTGCGCACGTGGAGCTTCCAGGACCCGAGCCGAGCCGCGAGGAGCCGCCGACCTCCGGCGTGACGCTCGCGCTGGCTGACGATCAGCCGCGGCGCAGGGACCTCCGCCGTCACGTTCCCGCCTGCAACCATGAGCGGCGCGAGGCTCACACCCGTTCCCACGTTCGGGAGCGGGGCGAGGCCGGCGAGGTCGAGGATGGTGGGCGCCAGGTCCACGAGCCCCACGGGCTCGTCCACCCTCGCGGGGCCGTGGGCGCGACCGCCGGGCCCCAAGATCAGGAGAGGGACGTGCACCAGCTCCTGGTGCACGGTGTGGGAGTGGTGGAGGGACCCGCGCTCGTCGAACTCCTCCCCGTGGTCGGCGGCCACCGCGATCATCAAGGAGCGGCGGCGCTTCGTGAGCTGCTCGAGCAACACTCCGATGTCGGCGTCCATGGCGCGGACCTCGGAGTGGTAGAGCTCCCGCAGCCAGTCGAGCTCCTCCGGCGTGAGCCCGTGGCTCCCTGGGACCTCACCGTCGCGGATCCGGTTCGCGTCGAAGCGGTCCCCGATCCGTGCGCGGGTCGCGGCCGTCGCGCGGGGACCGCCCAGGGCCTCGACGTCCCGAAGCTCGTAGGGACCGTGGGGCTGGAAGAAGTGCACGTGCAGGAAGATCGGCTGATCCCTGGGCTCGTTCAGCCAGCGGATCACCCGCTCGGGCCGCGCGTTCATCTCCAGGCGCTCGTAGCCGCGAGAGAGTCCGAAGGTCTCCCCGAGCCAGGGGTTGTCCAGGAAGCCCGCGGTGGCGTAGCCCTTTGCGCGCAGGTGTTCGGCGAGGGTGGCGACGCCCTGGGCCAGCATCGGCGCGCCGCTCACCGACCCGTGCACAGCGGGGTCGAGGCCGGTGAGCATCGAGGCCATCGACGGGTGCGTGTGGGGGGCGGGGGCGGTGGCGGCGGTGAAGCGCACCGCGAGGGTGGAGAGCTCGTCGAGGTTCGGCGTCGTGCTGTGGGCGTGGTCGTAGGACCCGGCGGGCTGGTGGAAGCCCACGGCGTCGAACCTCGTCGTGTCCAGGGTCAGCAGGACGATGTCGGGGG
>CAZEFP010000198.1:0-6384 GCA_964511565.1 uncultured Planctomycetaceae bacterium | reverse complement strand
AGGGCGTCGTCGCCTCCGAGACCTCCATCTGGTCCTCCACCGCCGCCGAGCTCGAGGCCCAGGCCATCGCCGCCCGCACCTACGCGGTCGCGACCCTGCAGCAGCGCTCGACCGGCGGCGCGCCGGCCCAGCTCACCGACGGCGTCATGGACCAGGCCTTCCGCGGACGACACGTTCCCGGCTCGTCGAGGCGCGCACGGGAGGCGGCCGATCGGCTGAACCGCGCGGTCCGCGCGACCCAGGGGGTCATCCTGCTCAGGGACGGTCACCTCGAGGAGGCGCGCTACCACGCCGCCTGCGGCGGGCACACCTCCGCCTTCAGCGACGTCTTCAGGAAGGAGGTGCGGGAGCGCGGCGCCAGCGGGCCCGCGGGCGTTCCCTGCCCGCCCTGCTCGCGGCGCGCCGCCCGGGAGTCCATCCAGGGATCGCCAGACGCCCAGCGCCCCCTCGGCTGGATCGAGGAACTCAGCCCCTCCACCGTCGCCCGGATCGGCCGCGCCTTCGGGCTCCCGGGGGCTCCCCGCCGCATCGGCCCCGCCCGAACGGACGCCGGGGGACGCTGGATCGACGTCGCCCTCGAGGCGGACAACGGTCAGGTCAAGCGCGTCCCCTTCGAGGAGCTGCGTCGGGTCGCGGGCTATGGCGTGCTCCGCAGCGGCGCCCTGCTGGCCACCGTCCCGAGGCCCGCCGACCCGCTCCTCGGCGGCGGCTGGAGGGCCCAGGGGCGCGGCCGCGGACACGGCGTCGGCCTCTGCCAGGAGGGGGCTCGAGACCTCGGCCAGGCGGGATGGAGCTCGAGCGCGATCCTCGCCCACTATTATCCCGGCGCGACGCTCTCGCGGCCTGACACAGGGGACGGCGCCCGCGTGGCCCGCTCCACGAGCCAATGACCGACTCCACCCCCGCCGAGACGCCGCCGGCCGAGCTCCCCTCCTCGAGCCAGGCCGGCTTCGCCTTTCGCGTGGAGGCCGCCGCGCCCGGGGACCCCGGGGCCAGGCGAGCCCGCGTGGGCTGCTTCTCGACCCCCCACGGGGACGTGCAGACCCCAGCCTTCATGCCGGTCGGGACCCGGGGCACGATCAAGGGCGTCCTCCCGCGGGACATCGGCGAGGTGGGATCCACCATGATCCTCGCGAACACCCTGCACCTGCACCTGCGGCCCGGCGAGGACACCGTCGCGGCCCTGGGTGGGCTGCACCGCTTCATGTCCTGGGACGGACCGATCCTCACGGACTCGGGCGGCTATCAGGTGTTCAGCATGGCCGACATCTCGACCCTGGATGACGACGGGGTCACCTTCAAGTCGATCGTCGACGGCGACCGCATCCGACTGACGCCTGAGCGCGCGATCCAGATCCAACAGCGCCTCGGCCCGGACGTGTACATGGCGTTCGACCATTGCCCGGCGGACCCCAAGGACCGATCGATGGTGACCGAGGCCACGGACCGGACCCACCGCTGGCTCGACCGCTGCGTGGAGGTCTACCGCGGGGCGGGCGGCGTCGAGGGGTCCGGCCAGGCCCTGTTCGGCATCGTCCAGGGCGGCGCCTTCGAGGACCTCCGACGGGCGAGCGTGGACGCCGTGGCCGGGCACGAGCTCGTCGGGAACGCCATCGGCGGGGTGAGCGTCGGGGAGGACCGCGACGCCATGCGGGTCGCGGTGCAGGCTGCGGCGCCAGCGCTCCCCGCCGACCGCCCCCGATACCTCATGGGCGTCGGGACGCCGCGGGACTTCTTCGACGCCATCGAGGCCGGCATCGACCTGTTCGACTGCGTCACTCCGACCCGCCACGGGCGGACCCACCAGGTGTGGACGAGCCGCGGTCGCGTCAACCTGCGGAACGCGGGATGGAAGAACGTGGAGGCGCCCCTGGACCCGGTCTTCCGCGCGCCGCACGTCTCGGACGTGCCGGTGGGCGTGCTGCGACACCTCTGCCTCTCGAACGAGATGCTGGGGGCGACCTACCTGTCGCTCCACAACCTCAACCTCTTCCACGAGCTCATGGGGCTCATCCGGGAGGCGATCCCCCGGGGCGAGCTGGCGGCCCTCCGGGACCACTGGGTCCCCCGCCTCGAGCGGCGCCTGACCCCCGACGAGTTCCTCGCCGGCGAGGTCTGAGTCGTCGGGCTCAGCGCCCCTTGAAGTCCGGGCAGGAGCGGGCGTTGGGCCGCTCAGGCCGCCGGCACGCGTCGCCGTAGTCCCACTTGCAGCGGTCGCAGAGGTAGCCGCCGCCCCCACCCGCGCCGAGGCGAGCGAAGAGCGCCCGGAAGGGCGCGAGGATCATGCGCAGGAGGGCCCCCATGGCGTCACGGCACCGGGCGCCGACCCCGAGGGATCAGCGCCCGGCGGAGATCACTTCCGCGCCGAGCTGGCGGCGAGCACCTCGATGCGCCCGATGTCGATCACCGGCGGCGCCGCGGCGGTGGTCGCCGTCTGGACCACGTAGGGCTTGATCTCGACGCCGAGGATGCCGAGGTCGTGGCCCTCGTAGAAGGACAGGTCGTAGCGGCGCGAGTTGCACACCACCTCGGCCACGGTCTCCCCGGCGAAGGAGAGGTACCAGGCCGTCCTGCCGTCGACCTTCTGTTGCTTGAGCCAACCACGCTCGCGGAAGCGGCCCTGCCTGGCGGAGCCGCGGGCCTCCCGCGTCTCGAGGTACGCGTTGACCTTCGACAGCTCGGCGTCGTGCTTGCGCGCCTGGCTGCTCACGTCCTCACGAAGGCTCGCGAGCTCCATGCGAGCGACCGCCGTGCGGTGTCGAGTCTGAGCGTTCTGCAGCGTGATGGTCCCCTCAGGCGCGGAGGCGATCACCGCGTCGTAGGCGACGACCACCTCCCGCCAATCCTCGGAGGTCGGAGAGCGCAGCTCGATCACCCGATCGAACGCGGCGTCGGCCTTGGTGAGCTGCGCGGCGGTCTCCTCGGTGATGCGGGGCGCCTTGATCTCGCGCGGCTTCTCGGCCGCGGCCGCCTTGGCGGTGCTCTTGGTGGGCAGCGGCACGGCCGCGGCCTTCCAGGCCGCGCCACCCTCGGCCTTGTCCACCGGCGTCAGCATCGACGCTTCGATCCAGGCGCGGGTGTTGGCGGGGGCCTGGATGAGCACCCAGTCCTCCGAGAGGGAGGTGGCCTTGTTCGCCCGCTTGATCAGCTTCACACGCTGGCCGGCGTTGAGCTTGGAGGAGCGCAGCGGCATGGCGCCGGGCGTCAGGTCGGGGCTCGGACGCATGTTGACCCGTGACCCGGAGACCACGAGGACGCCGTCCACGTTGGTGGGCTGCAGGTACTTGCCGAAGACCCAGACCGGGAACCCACCGCCGACCTCGACCTCACGGAACGGCGGGATCCCCTGGCTCGTGGAGAAGGCCCGGACGATGGTCCCGGCCTCGACCTCGATGAAGGAGGCGCCGTTGCGGTCCGGGAAGTTCCGGACGGCCGTGGTCCCCTTGATGCGTTGGAACTCGCCCCCCTGGGAGGGCACTGCGGCGTCGGTCGGCTGGGTGAGTGCGAAGGCCGTGGCGAGGATCGCCACCACGGCGAGGATGCGGTGCTTCATGTTGGATTCCCCTCTCTGTTTCCCCTCGGCGCTCGGATCCCGACACGTGCGGTGTGGAGGGAGAGGGACCCGGGCTCGAATGAAGGCGCGACCTGCGCCTCGGTCTGAACTCTAGGGATCGAGAGCGGCCCATTCCAGCGGCAGCGGCCGGTCCTGAACCGTCGCTGGGCCCCCCCGAGCCCCTCCCTCCGCCCCAGGACCCGACCCGGAGCGGGATTTGCGGCCCCAGGACTCACGCTGGGGGGCTGGAAGCTGACCCTGGGGCCGACTAGTCTCTCGGCGCCCCAGCGCCCCTTGCCCCATGCGACAGTTTCTGAGAGCCAAGATCCACCGCGCCACCGTGACGGAGGCCAACCTCGAGTACATGGGGTCCGTGACCATCGACTCGGAGCTGATGGAGCGCGTGGACCTCGCGCCCTACGAGAAGGTGCTGATCGTGGACAACACCAACGGGGCCCGGCTGGAGACCTACGCCATCCCCGGCGAGCCGGGGTCCGGCGTGATCTGCATCAACGGCGCCGCGGCTCACCTGGTGAAGGAGGGGGACCAGGTCATCCTGATGGCCTTCGGGTACGGCGAAGAGGCCGGGACCCCCAAGCAGATCCTCGTGGACGAGCGCAACGCCTACGTCCGAGAGATCGAGACCTCCGAGCGCGGGGTCATCGAGGCGACGCCCGCCCCCTGAGGGAGTCAGCGCCCCCGTCAGAGAGAGGCGCCCTTCACCGCCTCGGCGAGGGCCAGCGCGTGGGCCTCCCGCAGGGGCACGCCGAGCCGTCGCGCCAGGCGGACCACGTCATCGTGCTCACAGAAGAGGTCCCTGGCCCCGTCCGGGCTGCGGCCCTCGTAGTCGGGGCGCACGCGCTCCTTGAGCCGGACCTCGACGCCCTCGACCGACACGGTCAACGTCCGTCGCTCCGCCTCGATCCGGTGGGCCGACGACCAGCGGACACCGAAGGTGGACGAGCGCTCGAAGAGAATGGCGCAGGCGGCCTCCCGCTCCGCCGGTCGGACCAGCGCCGTCAGCAGCACCCCGGGGCGATCCTTCTTCATGAAGATCGGCGTCGTCCACACGTCGAGGGCGCCGACCTCCCGCAGGCCCACCACGAGGTCTCCGATCGCCTCGGAGGGCAGGTCGTCGAGGTTGACCCGGACCTCGTCCACGAGGCCGTTCCCCGTCGATCCACCACCGGGGCTGGCCGGCGCACCCAGCTGAACGCGAAGGAGGTTCGGGGGCCCGTGCTCGGGATCACGGGTTCCTGCGCCGTACCCCACAGAGGCCACGCTCCACTCGAGGTTCGGTAGCTCGAAGGAGGACGCGCCGCCCGCGCGACCCAGGGCCCCCATCTCCGCAAGGAGCGCCGCCCCGGTGGGCGTGCATCGTTCACCGCCACCGCCTCCGGTTCGCTGGGGCAGGCCGCGCAGGAGCTCCGCCGTCGCGGGCGCGGGGACGGGCATCTCGCCGTGGGCACAGGTGACCGTCCCCTCCCCGAGGATGGGGGGCGTGATGAAGACGCGCTCGACGCCCAGGCGGTCGAGGGCGAGGGCCGCGCCCCCCACGTCCACGAGCGTGTCCACCGCGCCGACCTCGTGGAAGTGAACCTCCTCCGGTCCGCAGCCATGCACGCGCCCCTCCGCTTCGGCGATCCGCGTGAGCACCCGTACGGCGAAGCCACGGGCCTCGCTCGAGAGGTCCGCCGCCCCGAGGATGGCCGTCAGATCCGCGAGCCCCCGGTGCGGAGTCTTGCCGGTCTCCGGCGTACGAACGTCCAGGTGAAGCCCTGACAGGGATCCGCGCCACACCGTCTCGGCGGAGAACCCAGCCTCCCCGGGCACCACGGCGTCGGCGAAGGCCACCAGGTCGGAGAGCTGAAACCGCGGGTCGCCGAGGTCCAGGAGGCCGGCCAGGAACATGTCCCCGGCCATCCCACCGAAGGGTTCCACGAGGAGCATGCCGCCGCCCTGGTTGCCGTGCGCTGTAGCCATGGGCGCGAGGGTAACCGGGGAGCCGCCAGCGGGCGCACATCGAACCGGCCCCGTCAGGCACGCGCGAGGGCGAGGACCACGACCGGCCCCGCCCCCGCGGCTCGGAGGCTCCGTGCGCACGCGTCCGCCGTGGCGCCGCTCGCGAGCACGTCGTCCACCAGCCACACCCGCTCCCCCGAGAGCCGCGTCCCCGTGTATCGAAACGCACCCCGCACGTTCCCCCACCGACCCGCTGCCCCGGGCGACCCCTGGGGCGGCGTCGCGCGCACGCGGCGCAGCACCGACGCCCGCTGCCCGCCCCCTGCCAGCTCGAGCTCATCCGCGAGGAGCCCGGGCGGGTCATATCCCCGGGAGAGCCTTCTGGCCAGGTGCGATGGGACCGGGACGAGGAGCTCGAAGGGCCCGGGTCGGTCCGCCGTTACCGAGACCATGGCCCGCGCCAGCGGAGCCGCAAGATCCCGCCGACCGCCGTGTTTGAAGGCGAGGATCGCGGCGCGCATGCCCGGGTGACGGTACGAGAAGGGCGCTACCACCTCCGTGAAGGCTGGCGCCCTCCGACGGCAGCTCGCGCAGGTGGAGCCCGGCGCCAACCCCGGCGCGAGCTCGGACGCGCAGCGTCCACAGTGGGGAGCGCCCGCCCGCACCTCGGGCGCGTGCGCGCTACACCAGGGGTCGGGCCCCGCTCCTCTGTCGACCTCCCCCGGTCCCTGGATCCCCGCCGGTCCGTACACCTCAGCCCCGCAGAGCCAGCAGCGCACCGGCCAGACGAAGCGCGCCACGTCGGCGAGCACCTCCCTCAGCCCCTCCACGCCAGCAGGACGAACACGGCGCGGCGCGGTGGCGCCCTC
>CAZEFP010000197.1:0-6405 GCA_964511565.1 uncultured Planctomycetaceae bacterium | reverse complement strand
CCGCGTCCTGGTGCCGGTCGCCGGGCGTCGCCCGACGCCGCGGCGGCGGCGGCGCGCCGAAGCTTTGCCGCACCAGCAGGCGCGGAAGCGGATCGCTCAGCACGAAACGCAACATCCGCCAGTCGATCGCCGAGGCGCGGATCTTCGCCAGCCTCGTGGGTCGCATCACGACCCCCTGGTCCCGCTTCGACGCGGTCCTCTTCAACACCTCCGCGGGAGGCCTGCTCCGCTCCGGGGGGATCGTTCGCTCCGCCTGCAAGGCGCGTGGCATCCCGCTGATGATCCGAGTCTTCGGAGGCGACCTCGACCTGCTCGCCGAGCAGGCCAACGAACGGACACGGCAGACGTTCGAACGCTCGACCCTCATGGCCGACCGGGTGCTGCTCCAGACCCACTCACTCTGCGAGCGATTCAAGAGCTCGGATGATTGCCGCCGCGTGCGCTGGTGGCCGACGACCAGGAACGCCGCCCGGCTCGAAGGCGCCCGGCCGGACCAGGCCCGCCGCTTCCTCTACGTCGGTCCGATCCGCCCCGAGAAGGGCATCCTCGAGGCCATCGAGGCGTCCAAGCGACTGCCTGAGGACGCATCCCTGACCCTCGTGGGTCCGACCCACGGCGGCTTCACCATGGAGGGGGTGGACCTCGGCGATCGCTGCCGCTACCTCGACGCCCCGCCCGAGGGCGGCGTGGACGAGGTCCTCAGGGACCATGACGTCCTGGTGTTCCCCAGCTACCACAACCGCGAGGGGATGCCCGGCGTCATCCTCGAGGCCATGCAGGCCGGGCTACCCGTGATCTCCACCCGCTGGCGGGCGATCCCTGAGCTGGTCGTCGACGGCGACAACGGCGTCCTCGTGGCGCCGAAGTGCCCGAACGGTCTCGGCGCGGCCATGCGCAGGATGATCGAGACGCCCACGCTCTTCCGTCGCCTGCGAGAGGGCGCGCGGGTCACCGGCGAGCGGTTCCGGTCGGCTCATTGGGAGCCCAAGCTGGTGCGGTGGATCCACGAGCTCGTGGAGGAACGGGCCGGCGGCCCCTCGGCGAGCACCGCAGATCAGCGCTCCGCCAGCTGACACGGGCGCGGCGCGCCGAGCTTCTCAGAGGGGGATCCCGCGGGAGAGAGCCCACGAGGGGCCCTGAAGGTCAGCTCGCCCGCTCGGCCTTGGCCTTCTCGATCCGCAGCTCCGCGAGGAGCTGCGCGGCGGTGTGGGTCCCGATGCCCCGCTCCTCGGCCAGCTTGAAGACCTCCTCGAGGTTGTCGGCGATGCGATGGATCTTCTCCATGGCGACCTCCTCGTCGTACCCGCCCTCGTGGCGCTCAACGCTGACGTTGATGATCCCGGCGGCGTTCACGACGTAGTCCGGGGCGTAGAGGATGCCGCGCTGGCTCAGCTCGTCGCCGTGCCGCGGCTCGAGCAGCATGTTGTTGGCGCAGCCGGCCACGATATCGCAGGTCAGGCGCGGGATCGTCTCATCGTTGATGCCAGCGCCGCGGGCGCAGGGCGCGTAGATGTCGCACTCCTCGTCGAGGTGGTTCTCCTCGGAGACCGAGCGATAGCCGAACTCCTCGCAGAGAGCCGCGACGCGATCCTCCTTGATGTCGCAGATGATGACGTCGGCGCCGCGCTCCTTGAGCAGTCGAGCCATCTCTCCGCCGACGGCGCCGACACCCTGGATCAGGATGCGCTTCCCCGTGAGGTCGGTGGAGCCGTAGCGGTGCTTCGCCGCAGCCTCGATCCCGACGACGCAGCCGTACGCGGTGTAGGGGCTGGGGTTCCCCGAGCCGCCCTCTTCACGGGAGAGGCCGGTCACGTACGGGGTCGCCTCGCGCACGTGCCGCAGGTCCGCGATCGAGATGTTCATGTCCTCGGCCGTGATGTAGGACCCGCCGAAGTTGTCGACGAAGCGGCCCATGGCGCGGAACAGCTCGGGGGACTTGGTCGTCTCGGGGTCACCGATGATGACGGACTTCCCGCCGCCGAGCCCCGTGTCCGCCACGGCCGACTTGCGCGTCATCCCCCGGGCCAGCCGGACCACGTCGAAGAGGGCGTCCTCCTCGGACTCGTACTTGAGGAACCGCAGACCTCCCAGGGCCGGGCCGAGGGTGGTGTCGTGCACCGCAATCAGCGCGTGGAGCCCGGATTCTTTGTCGATGCACCGCGCGACGCGCTCGTAACCCTCGACGGGAATGTCTGTGATCTCCATGCTTGCTCAGGCCCGAAAGAGGTCCTGCCGGAGTCCATGCGCAGGCCGCAGGGAGCTTCCGACTCGGATTTGGGGCAAGCAGTCTACTCGACACCCCCGAGCCCCCGGAAGTGCCCTGCGGCAGATTGAAGCGCTCCCGTCCGCCATATCCGGGCCCCTCCCCCCCCTGATCACCCCCTGGCGCCACCTTTGACCCACCGCAAGAGAACCGTAGCGCCCGGAGATCCGCCGGGGCCCTCGGGCGGAGCGGGGAGGCCGGCCTGCGTCGTGCTCTGGGCGAGCGGTACGGACACCCGGCTCGACGGCGTCCTTCGCATGGCCGCGGTGCGCCGCAGCGCAGCCGGCGAGTGGGAGTCCTTCGAGACGTTCTGCGCCCCCTTCGACGACGACGCCGGCGCCACAAGGCGGATCGTGGCCCGCTTCGGAGTGGGGTCGGCGGCCCTCGAGGGGTCCCCGACGATGGCCGATGCCTGGCGACGCCTGAGGGCGTTCGTCGGAGAACGACCTGTGCTCGCCGACGATGGCGCACTCCTTGAAGCATGGGCCCGGGCCCTCGACCGTGAGGCCGCGGTGGAGAGTGCGCCCCTCGACGTCATCGGCCTGGACGACGTGGTCGCCCTGGTCGAGCCAGGGTCTCTCTCCTCCTGCGCCCCGTCCGAGCTGATCCGGACCTTCCTGGACGACGCCGTCGCCCCTCAACCCGACGCCGCGATCCAGCCCCCCCATGTCCTCGCGGCGCTCGCCGAGGTCGTGGCGCGCTTCCAGGACCACGGGCCGGCGGTCCACGCCATCTGCGCGCGTGCCTGGCGACGTGCCCTCGAGGGGCTCGAGGGTGAGGACCTGGCCGCGAGCCGACGTCTCCACCGGACCCTCGAGGTGATCGAACACCCGGGGCGCTGGGGAGGGGACACCGAGGTCTTCGCCGGCGGCCGGCTTCGGGACGGCATCCTCTCCGAGGGCGCGCTCGAGGACCTCGATGAGGACGATCCGCTCGCGCTCCTCGATCCCGCGGTGGCGAGAGCTCCGGAGCTGGACAAGGAGACCAAGCCCCTCGACGCGGACACCGAGGACGCCGCGCCCTTCATCGACGAGGACCTCGTCCTGCTCGATGAGCTCTTCAAGACACACCTGCCCGACCTCTTCAATCAGGGACAGGCGAGGAGGTCGAGGGCGGAGCTCTACCGCAAGAGCCAGCACCGGGTCGCCGAGGAGGTGGCGCGCTGCCTCGGCTCCGACGAGCTGCTGCTGGTCCACGCCCCCACCGGCACCGGCAAGACCCTGGCCTACCTCTTGCCCGCGCTCATCTGGTCGCGCCGCTATGGCGTCCGGGTCGGCATCGCCACCTACACGCGCGCGCTGCAGAGCCAGGCCATGGAGCGGGAGGTGCCCAGGGCGCTGGCGGCGCTCTCCCGCGCGGGCCTCCCGGGCGGCTTCAGGGTGTCGATCCTCAAGGGACGCGAGCACTCCCTCTGCTGGCGGGCCCTCAGGATCCAGACGCCGCAGGAAGGAGACGACCCCGAGACATGGCTGGCGTGGATGTCGCTGGCGCTCTTCGGCCTGCGGGATGGGGACGGGGACCTCGACCGCTTCCCGCGGCGCCCTCCGGTGCGGCTGATGGGGACGGGCGCCTACCGGGCCGCCCTCCGGAGCCTGCTCAACCACGCCAAGGGGAGGAGCGGCTGCTGCTCCACCCAGGCGGACCGGGCCGTGTGCGCGGCGGAGACCGCCCGTCGCAAGGCGGAGCGGAGCCACGTCGTGATCACCAACCACTCCTTCGCCCTCGCCCGACCGGAGTTCTTCCGCCGCGTGGTGTTCGACGAGTGCGAGCACCTCCACGACCAGGCCATGAGCGCCTGGAGCCATCGGGTATCCTTCCCCGACATGCGGCGCATCCTGCGGCGCCTCCACGAGCCCGGCGCCCGTTCGGGCGGCCGGCAGCGGCCCGCCCTCGACCGACTCCAGAAGAAGCTGCTCCCCGGTTCGGCGGCCCACGAGCGGCTGAAGGCCGCCCTCGTGCTGTGGACCCACGCGTCGTCCGCGCTCGCCGACCTCGAGGCTCAGGTGCTGGCCTACGAGGGGTGGCGGACCACCGCCCTCCTCGGTCGCGGCGAGTCGGAGCACCACGGACTCTTCCGTGAGTTCGTGGAGACCTGCCCGGAGGCCGCCGAGATGATCACCGCGCGCGTGGCCCTCGAGTCGTCCCTGGCTCGGCTCGACGGCGCCCTCGCCCAGCTCTCCGAGGAGCTGGAGCTCGCCCCGATCCGGCGCGGCGAGCGCATCCGGCGCACCCTGGAGCTGTCGCGCATCGACGTGGCCGACGTGGGTCGAGCCGTGGCCTCCTGGCTCCCCATGGACGATGGCCTGCCAAGCCTCGGCGACCGGGTCTTCCATGACGTCGAGCGGAACGTCCGCGATGAGCCGGTGCTGGCCGCCCTCGTCCTGCTCCCGGGCGACGCCCTCGGCAGGCACTACTACCCCGAGCTATCCTCCGCCGCCTTCGTCTCCGCCACCACCCGGCTCGGCGGGAGCTTCGACAAGGCGCGCCGCTACCTCGGCCTCGACCGCGTCGCGGCCCGCGACCCTGAGACCGGCGACCTCGACCACACCGCTGGCTGCGAGCGGGTCACCGCGTTCCACGCGCCCGAGGTCTTCGACTACAGCCGGGTGATGGTGGGCGTCCCCCGCGGCGTCCCCTCCGTTCAGAACCGCGAGGCCTACCTCGACTTCCTGGCGCGCTACCTCCCGTGGTACGCCGAGCGAACCCGCGGGAGGATGCTCGTGCTCTTCACGAGCCTGCGGGACGTGCGCGAGGTCGGCGAGCGTGCGGCGGCGGCCTTCGAGGAGCGCGGGCTACCCCTGTTTTGGCAGGGGATGGACGCCGCCGGGAAGGAGGAGCTCTCCAGCCTCTTCCGCGAGCGGGTGGAGTCGACCCTCTTCGGCGTGGACACGTTCTGGTACGGCGCCGACTTCCCCGGCGAGACCCTGGAGACGCTCGTCCTCGCGCGGCTCCCCTACGGCGTCCCGGACCGCTATCACCACGCCCAGTGCGCGGCGATCGGCCGGATGGCCCAGCACAACGGCATCTACATGCCGCGCGCGCTGGCGAAGTTCCGCCAGGGGTTCGGGCGCCTCATGCGCAAGGCCACCGACCGGGGCGTGGTCCTGGTCATGGACTCGCGCGTGACCGAGCGCCGGCACCGGGAGTTCATGGGAGAGCTCCCGGTCGAACGCCCCGGCCAGTTCGACGCCGAGAGCCGGGCGCGGCTGGTCCGGGGCGACATCGACCTGGTCGGCCGCGAGGCCTTCGCGCACCTCGGCCTGCTCTCGGACATGGAGCGCCGCGGGCTCGCCCACCACTTCTCCGGGCGACGCGCCCCGGACGAGACGTCCTTCGCCCGCGCCGGCAGGGACGCTCCCATCCGGACGCACCTCGAAGAGCCCTCGGGGCCCATCGAGATCAACCCCGACGACCTCCCCTACTGACCCCCCTCTGGTCCCGACCGCGGTGAGCGGTGCCCGGCCTACAGGCCGGACTTCTCCGCGTCGGGCGCCTCCTCAGGCGCCTCCTCGGGCGGGTCGAAGTACTTCTCACGGATCCACTCTGGCTGCCACCTGTCGGGCTTGCGCTCGGCTCCGGAGAGGTCCACCCGCAGCTCCCCGGGCTCCGCCACGGAGAGCGGGTCGGGGTCCCCGGTCAGCCGGCGCCAGGTCGCCATCTCGCGCTCGAGCCGCGAGATGTGCGCCGCGTAGGCAGGGTTCCTCGCGAGGTCCATGGTCTCCAGCGGGTCGGAGGCCAGGTCGAAGAGCTGTCGGTGGGCCACCTTGGGGTACACGCATAGCTTGAAGCGACCGTCCGTGACCGCGCGCTGGGTCTTGCCCATGGAGAGGAAGATCGAGTCCCGCACCTGGGTCGCCTCCCCGTCCCACAGGGGCCGAAGGTCCTCGCCGTGGATCTGCTCCTCGATCTCGACGTCCACGAGGCCGAGCAGGGTGGGATAGAGGTCGTAGAGGTAGGTGAGCGCCGTGAGGTGCTGCCCCTCCGGGATCCCCGGACCTGAGATCATCATGGGGGCCCGGAGGCTGTGCTCGTAGACGCTCTGCTTGCCCAGGAGGCCGTGGCTGCCCCCCGCCAGCCCGTGGTCTGCCGCGTAGACGATGATGGTGTCCCGCTCGCCGACGCGCGCGTCCACGGCGGCCAGC
>CAZEFP010000196.1:0-6424 GCA_964511565.1 uncultured Planctomycetaceae bacterium | reverse complement strand
GGAGAGGGCCACCGACAGTCCCCCGCCGGTCTGGCTGTCCTGCCAGACCTCGACCCCGAACTGACGGTCCACCAGCGTCTCCTCGCTGAACCGGACCGCCTGGGCGAAGACCGAGTTCATGCGGGTCGCCACCCCCGGCATGGACAGGCCCTCGAGGCGTTCCATCCTCAACCCGCGGTCCCCCGGCAATCCCTCGAGCTCCCTGGCGACGCGGGCCCCCTCTTCACCCGAGAGGAACGCCGCCCCCTGGAGCACCCGCGGGTGGGCACCGGTGGGCTCAGGGCCGTCGCTCCCCAGGATCAATCGCACGTGCTGGGGCAGGGGCTCCGCCGTCTCGGGGATCCGCGATCGGACCATGAGGAGCTCCATGGACACGGGAATCGCGTCCTCGCGCCGCAGGTTCAGGGAGATCGCGGCTCCCTCCACCATGGGCCCCCCCACGGGGTCGCCCCCGTAGTAGGTGACGAACGAAATGAGCTCGGGGGACCGGAGGGGCTCCGCCCGGGTCGCACACCCCGCCCCGAGCGCGCCGCAGGCCAGCGCCGCCACGAGGGCGATGGCTGCCGTGATGGAGCGCGGTCGGTGTGCAGGGACGAGCATGGCCGGCGCCGAAGATAGCCGGGGACCAGGTCGATCGCTGGTGAAGTCAGCGCTTCTCCAGCGCCCTCCACATGCCGGTCGCAACTTCCTTCGCGCGGCCCTCCTCGGCGAGCTTCTCCAGGCCCGCGCGAAGAGAGCGTGCGGCCACCGGCAGCAGCTCCTCGGCCACGTCGGCGTAGACGCGGGCCACGAGGGCCGCCTCGGGCGCCGGCTCCTCGCCGAGGGCGCGGACGAGGGACTCCTCCCGCCGCCCGCGATGTTCCAGGTAGCGCTCCAGGAGCGCCGGCCCGTCGCTCGCCACGGGGCCATGGGCAGGGTGCAGGACCTCCCCCGGCCCCATCAGGTCCCGGATCCTCTCGAGGCTCGCCAGGTAGGTCGCGAGGTGCCCGTCGGGCGGATCGATCACGATGGTCGAGACGGTGGAGACGAGGTCACCGCCGAGCACCGCGCCATAGCGCGACTCGCGGAAGACGAGGTGCCCCGGGGCGTGGCCCGGGGTGTGCAGCGCGGTGAGCGTCCACCCGGGCTCGCCGTCGGGAGCGGCCCCCAGGGGAAGCTGCACCCCGTCCGCGAGGGCCCTGGTGTTCTCCACGTCGAGCCCGAGCCGAGAGAGCGTCTCCTCGTGGGCGAGGACCGGCACGTCGTAGCGTCGCGCGGCGGCCTCCACCGCGCCCACGTGGTCGGGGTGGTGGTGGGTCACGAGGACCCCGACCAGCTCGGCGCCCCCCGCGCAGCGCTCGTCGATCAGGTCGAACAGGCGCCGCTGCTCCGCGGGGTCCGTCGGCGCGGGGTCGACGACGAACAGCCGCTCCTCCCCCACGAGGTAAGCGTTGGTGGTGGTCGCGGGCGGCAGGGTCCGCGTCGCGAGGGGGGCCATCAGGATCCCCGGCACGTTCCGGATCGGGTGCAAGCGCCCCGCCTCGAGCTCACGACTGCGGCCGTCCATGGCATCGAGGAACCCGCGGAGTCCCAGCTCGAGGAGCTGCTCGACCATGTACAGGACAGGGGGCGCCACGAGCCGCTCGCCGCGCCGCCACGAGGCGAGGAGGTCCGCGGGGCGCTGGAAGCCGCCGTCCACGAGCTCGCCCTCCACGATGACGGGGTCGAACCCCTCGGGCGCCTCCACGTGGAGGAAGCGCGTGCGGTACAGGACGGGGGCGAAGGGCGGGGTGGTCAGCCTCGCGAAGGGGCGCGCCGAGCCGAGCACGCCGTCCGCCGCGTCGAGCATCCTCCGCACCCGATCGCCGGCCCCCTCGTCCGCGCGGTCGAGCAGCCCGTCCCGCTCGCCGAGGATCCCCTCGGCGCCCTCCGGCGCGAGGCCGACCTCCTCCACGAGCTCGCGCAGGGCGCAGCGGCGATGGGCGTCGTCATGGTCCTCGTCGCCGTCGTGGTCACACGGGTCGACCACCCCGCCCGGGAACGCCCAGTAGCCGCCGAAGAAGCGGAGCCGGGGCGAGCGGCGGACCACGAGGACCTCCGGATCCTCGTCGGGCCCACGGGTCACGAGGACGGCGGTGGCGATTCGAGTCCGTTTCATGGGGCGAGAAGTCTACGATCAGCCGCCATGCGCCGCGCCGACGCACGCCGATCCGCACGCCCCTCCGCCAGGAGCGGCGCGGTCCTACGCAGGGTGCTCCTGGTCCTCGCCGGGACCATCCTGATCCTCGAGACCGTCCCCCGCTGGATCTCGATCCCGGGGCTCACCGCGGCCGAGCTCAATCCAGCCTACCTGGAGAGCACGGCCGACCGCGCCTTCGCGCCCCACCCCTACCTGCTCTACGCGCCGAAGCCGAACTACGCGCGTGAGGCCGCCCCCGGGAGCACCGACGCCCGTAGCTTCCACCACGGCCCCCTCGGCTTCCGCTCCCCGGAGGTCCCGCCCTCCCGGCAAGAGGGCACCCTGCGCATCGCCTGCGTCGGCGGATCGAGCACCTACGGTACGGGCCCGTCCAGCGACGACACCACCTGGCCCGCTCAGCTGGGCGCCCAGCTGGCGGCCTCGCCGGAAGCCTCCATCGAGGTCCTCAACGCGGGGGTCCCCGCCTGGACGAGCTTCGAGTGCCTGACCGGCCTCGCCTTCCGCGTCCTGCCCATGGCGCCGGACGTGGTGCTCTTCTACCTCGCCACCAACGACGCCGAGAGCGCCCTCTGGCCCGGCCCCGTCGCGGACAACGTCCACTACCGGCAGGTCTGGCCGACCTTCCGCCCCTCGCCCCTCGAGCCGGCCCTCGAGCGGAGCATCCTCTACCTCGCGTGGCGCCGCTACGCCACGGACTACCTGAGCCAGCGGGCGGACCTGGGGTACCAGTCCAAGCGGCTCCCCGCTGGGCCCGAAGGCGAGCGGCTCGCGCAGTTCCGTGCCCCCGAGCGAGAAGGCCCGCTCCCGGAACAGGGCTTCGACAACTTCCGGCGCAACCTCGTCTCCATGGTCGCCCTCACCCGCGCCCACGGGGCGCAGCCAGTCCTCTTGACCCAGGCGATCTGGTCCGAGGACCCCACCTCGGACAGCCTGCTCGACGGCGAGCTGAGGCTGCGGGCACATCGCCGGATGACCGGGATCGTCCGGGAGGTGGCGGCCGAGGCGGAGGTCCCCTTGATCGAGACCGCCGAGCACCTCGAGGCCGCCGCGCGTACCGAGGACGAGGCGACGGGAGCCCAGAGCGTCTTCTCGGCCAACGTCCACCTGACGGACCAGGGAGCCCAACGCCTGGCCGCGTTCGTGGCCGCCGAGCTCTCACGCCTGGGACTGCTCTGAGCGCCGCCCGATTCGGGGTGAATCGGGGGCCGATCCGTGCCACATGAGCCCATGCCCGAGGCCATCGCCAGCGTCCGCGTCCTCCACCTCCTCCCCCACCAGGGGGTCGGCGGCCTGCAGCGCTCCGTCATCGACCTCGTCCGACACGAGCGGATGGACGGCGCCACCGATGAGATCGTGCTCACCGAGCGCCCCCTCGACACGGACGGCGACTTCATGGCGCCCGCGACCCCGGTGCACTTCCTCGGGCTCACGGACGCCCGACCCGCCGCCCGGGCTGCGCGGCTCGCGGACCTGGCCGCCTCGCGCGGCGCCCGCGCCATTCACGCCTACACCAGCTCCGACCTGGTCCTGGCCAGCGCCGCCTGCGGGGGCTCGCAGGGGCCCCGCCTCCTGGCCACGCTCTTCGAGCGGCCCGCGGCGCGAGGCTTCCTCGAACGCCGCCGGCTCCGTCGGGCGGTCCAGACGGCGGACGAGCTCTTCGTCCCCACCCCGGCCCTGCGGTCCGACTGGCGGTCCATGGGCCGCGAGCCCGAGGTCCGGCTGGCGTCGGTGGACATCCAGCGCTTCCACCCCCAGTCCTCCGAGAGCACATGGCGCAGCGTTCGCCTCGAGGACCCCGAGGCCCTCCTGGTGGGCTCCCTCATGCGCGCGACCGACGACAAGGCCCCCGAGGTCCTGATCGAGGCGGTGGAGCGGCGGGAGGCCGCTGGACGGCCCACCGCCCTCATGCTCGTGGGTGATGGACCTCGCTACGGGGAGCTGAAGGCGCGGTCCAAGGGATCAAGGACGCTGCATGTACGTCGGCGCGTCCTGGATGCGCCGGGCTTCTACGGACGCATCGATGTCTTCGCGCTCCAGTGCCCGGGCGAGCTGGTCCCCGTGAGCCTCGTGGAGGCCCTCGCGTGCGGGCGCCCCGCCGTGGTGGCGGACTCCGGGGCGGTGGCGGAGCTGGTGGGCGAGGACGCGGCGACCTTCGTCCCCCACGGCGATGTGGAGGCCGTCATCACGGCCCTCGATGAGCTCGACAGGCGGGAGCACCGGGAGGAGCGAGGCTTCGCCGCCCGGCAGCGCGCCGTCCAGCGGCACGCCCTCGGACGGCTCCGGGCAGAGCTCGGCAGCTCCTACGCCTGAGTCAGGCGACGAGCGCCGTCGCGTCCCGCCCACCGGCCTCCGTCCCGAGACCGAGGAGGTCCCCGACGGCGTCCACGCCCAGGGCCCGGAGGGCCGAGAGCTCCCCTTCCGCCCGCCAGATGTGGGCCAGCTCGGTGACGTAGTCGTGGAGCTGGGTGAGCAGGACGGCTGCCAGCTCCTCACCCTCCGCGCCCGTGCGCTCGAAGGTGCCGATGTGGATCTCGCTCAGCTCCTGGGCGAACCCCTCGGCCCGCGCCCTGTCCGGCAGGGTCTGCACCACGAGCTCGTCGTGCCGGCTGACCGTCCCGGCGAGGCGCTCTCGCCAGGTGCGGTGGCGACCCGCCGCGGGGTGCGCGGCCATGAGCTGGAGTTCACTGGCGGCACGGTCGCGGGTCCACTGGCGAAGCGCCTGGAGGGTCCAGCTCCCGTGGTGCTCCACGCGGGCCTCGTCACGGTGAACGACGCGAAGCCCCGCCAGGTCCTGGAGGCGGAACCCGAGCTCGAGATCCGCGCTCGCGCCGAAGCACTCCTCCTCGGCGAGCCCGCCCGCGTCCATCACCGCGGCGCGCGCCAGGCTGGCGTTGCACAGGCGGAAGGCCGTCCAGTCGTGGAGTCGCGTGACATCGAGGGGCCCGGACAGCGAACCGATGGCCTCGCCGCCGAACGCACGCATCAGGGCGTTGCTCCCCACCGACGCCGCCGGCGTCACGGCCCCGACCACGGCGCGGTCCGGTCCGGTCTCGGCGTGGGCGGCGAGGTGGCAGTGCACGAGATCGGGCGCAGCGGCCGCGTTCCCGTCGAGGAAGAGGACGAGCTCGGCGCTGGCGGCCGCGAGGCCCGCGTTCCACGCCGCAGGCGCCGAAGCCCCCGCAGCATCGACCCGGTGCACCGGGAAGCCCGGCGTCCAGGCATCGAGCCAAGCCTCGCTCCCGTCGACGAGGCCGCGGTCCACGAGGACCACCTCGAAGCGACCGCTGGCCGTCTGGTCCTCGAGGGAGGCCAGGCAGCGGCGGAGGGCGTCCACGCTCTCCTCGACCTGGACGATCACGGAGAGCCCGTGGGGCTCCGAAGAGCCGCCGTGGTCCGCTCCGCCCTGGACCGACACCGGCTTCTGGCAACCGGCGCGATGGCAGAGCTCGCGGTAGGTCTCGGCGATGGAGGCGCGCACCGGCGCGGCGGCCTGGGAGGATCCGGTGACCGCTCGAAGGGGCGAGGGCTGAAGCTGGACGCCGGTGAAGGCCTCCAGGCGCGCGCGCCCCTCCGCCGTGGCGAGGTCGTCGGCGTGCAGGAAGAGCCATTGGCCCTCGCTGGAGTGCTCGTCCAGCACCCGCCGGTACATCTGTCGCCACAGCTCCGTGGCGGCCTCGAAGTCCAGGGCCACGCCCCCGTACTCGGGGACGCGGACGAGGGTCCGAAGCGTCTCATCCCCCGCCGCCGCGGGGTCATCGAAGACACACACGAAGCGCGCCTCCCCAAGGGAGGCTCGCCAGGCGGAGAGGGTGTGGCAGAAGCGAGGGTCGGCGTGCAGGGGCTCTCGGTCGGCAACGATCCGATCCATGCGATCCCGCAAGGAGGGCTCGACGTCGAAGTGGAGGCCCCTGTCCGTGAACAGGAAGCGCTGCTGGAGGCGCGCGAGGGAGCCGCCCTCGGGCGCCGCGGCGCTCAGCAGGTACTCGTTGATCGCGACCACCTCGGAGACCCCCTGGGGCTCACTCACGGCCTGCCCGAAGAGCAGCCCGCGCGCGGCCTCCACGGCGGTCTCGGAGGCCCCCACCAGGACCACGGGCGCGCCCGAGCCCCCGACGGTCGTCGTGGCCGGAGCCTCCCCCGGGTCCGAACCGTTGTTCCACTCGGCCACGGGCTCGGTGCCCGTGAACGTGGTCGCAGGGTCAGCGCCCTCCACAGGGTGCTGCGACTCCAGGGGCGGGTGCTCGG
>CAZEFP010000195.1:0-6487 GCA_964511565.1 uncultured Planctomycetaceae bacterium | reverse complement strand
GGGACGTCGAGGGGGTCCGGGGGCTCGACCTCGTGGTCCGTCCCGGCGAATCCCTGGGCCTGCTCGGCCCGAACGGCGCAGGGAAGACAACGACCCTCCGGATCCTCTCCACGCTCCTGAAGGCGGACGCGGGCCGGGTGTCGGTCCTGGGGTTGGATCCCGCCCAGGACGGCGCGGCCCTGCGCGAGCGGATCGGCGTCGTCCCCCAGGACATCGCCCTCTATCAGGGGCTGCGGGCCGAGGAGAACCTGGCGTTCTTCGGTGAGCTGTCGGGTCTGCGTGGAGCCCGGCTCAGGGAGAGGGTCGAGTGGGGCCTGGAGGCCGCCGGGCTCACCGAGCGGCGGCGGTCCCTGGTCTCGGAGTTCTCCGGAGGCATGAAGCGTCGCCTCAACCTCGTGGCGGCGCTCCTGCACGAGCCTGAGCTCGTCTTCCTCGACGAGCCCACCGCCGGCGTGGACCCCCAGTCGCGCAACCACCTCTTCGAGCAGGTCGAGGCGATCCACCGCGGGGGCACCACCCTGGTCTACACCACCCACGCCATGGGGGAGGTGGAGCGACTCTGCGACCGGATCATGATCATGGACAGGGGCCGGTGCCTGGCCGAGGGGTCCCTCGAGGTCCTCCGCGACCTGGAGGAGGTCCGCGCCGGGCTCGGCAGCGGCTTGCAGCTCACATCGGAGGCTGACCTCGAGGGGGCCGCGGCCCTCCTTCGGGAGCACGGCTTCGACGCCGAGGTCCGCGGCGCCTCGGCTGACCTCGAGACCATCTTCCTCGCCCTGACGGGCCGCGCCCTGCGCGACGAGAGCCAGGAGATCCCCTCATGATCCAGACCGCGCTCACGCTCCTGCGGAAGGACCTGCGCCTGTTCGTCCGCGACCGGACCGCCCTCTTCTTTCTCCTCGTCCTCCCGATCGGCCTCGGCGCGGTGATGGGGACCGCGATGGGGGGCGGGATGATGGGCGGCGGCTCGAAGTCCCGGAAGATCGCCATCGCGATCGAGGACCTGGACCGGACGCCACAGAGCCAGGACCTCGTGGAAGCGGTACGCGGCGTCTCGGCGCTGCGGGTCGAGGTGATGAGCGACGTCCGTCGGCTGGTGGCCGACGGTGATCGAGCCGGAGGCCTCGTGATCCCCGAGGGATATGGTGCCGCCCTCGCGGCGGGCGACGCCCCGCCGGACCTCGTGCTCTACCGCGACCCAGCCAAGCAGATCGCGAGCCAGGTCATGGTGTTCCAGCTCTCGCCGGTGCTGTTCCAGCAGACCGCGGAGGGGCTCGGCTCGCGGATGATGGGCCGCGTCACCGACCTCATGGACCTGCCCGAGGCGAGCCGCGGCGCGGTCACCCGGGAGCTGGTGGGCTCCTATCTGCGGGTCGAGGACATCATGGAAGGGGTCGAGGCGGCTGCCGCGGAAGCGGCGGACACGTCGGCCCCGGTGGCGCCCCCCGTCGAAGACGCGGGCGAGAGCGAAGAGGAGGGGACCGACATCATGGAGGCCCTCCCGGGGCTCATGGGGCTCCAGATCGAGGACCTCTCACCGCCCCGCGCGGACGGCCTCCCGCGCAGCGCCGGGGCGTCCCATGCGTTCTCCGCCATGGCCGTGATGATGCTGCTCTTCAACCTGGTGGCCTTCGCCGGCACGCTCCTCGAGGAGCGGGCGGAGGGGACGCTCGACCGCCTGCGGCTGACGCCCCAGGCGGGACGGGCGGTGCTGCTCGGGAAGGTGATGGTGACCATGCTCCTCGCCATCGTGCAGCTCGTGCTCCTCTTCGCCTTCGGCGCGCTCGCGTTCAAGGTCCCTGTGTTGGAGCACCTGCCGGCCCTGGCCGCGGCGAGCCTCATCTGGGCGTTCGCCGCCAGCGCCCTCGGGCTCCTCTTCGCCACGGCGTGCAGGACCCGCAAGCAGATGGAGGGGCTCTCGACGCTCGTGATCCTGGTCATGAGCGCGGTGGGCGGCGCCTGGTTCCCCAGGGAGATCCTCCCGGAGTGGTTCCAGACCGCCGGGCTGGTGACGCCTGTGGCGTGGGCCATGGACGCGTTCCACGGCATCCTCTGGTACGGCAAGGGCGTCCTCAGCACCCCGGACCTGGGGGGCGTGATGGTCCCGCTGCTGGTCCTTGGGGGCGGGGGAGCCGTGATGCTCGCGGTGGCCTTCAGGCTCTATCAGCGCAGCTTCGATTCCGCCTGAGCGGACACCAGCGGCGCGAGCCCGGAGATGTCCGCCCCGCCGGGCTGCTGGAACACGCGCAGGTCGAACTGCCCGAGGACCGCGAGCAGGTGGTCGAAGATGTCGCCCATGATGCCCTCGTACTGGACCCAGCGCTGCTCGCCGCTGAAGACGTAGATCTCGATGGGGATGCCCTCGGACGCGGGGGCGAGCTGGCGGACCAGGAACGTCATGTCCTCGCGGATCGGCTCCAGCCCGTGCAGGTAGGCCTCGACGTAGGCGCGGAACGTCCCGAGGTTGGTCAGCCGGCGCCCGTTGATGGGGCTGCTGCCGTCGACGTTGTTCTCCTCGTTCCAGCGGGCCACCTCCTCGCTCCTGGACTCGAGGTAGGGACGCAGGGCCTGAACATCGCGCAGGCGCTCGAGGTCAGCCTCCTCGAGGAAGCGCACGCTGTTCATGTCGAGGTTGAGGGACCGTTTGATCCTCCGGCCCCCCGACTCGGTCATCCCGCGCCAGTTCTTGAAGCTGTCGCTCATGAAGGTGTGGGTCGGGATGGTGGTGATCGTCTTGTCCCAGTTCTGCACCTTGACCGTGTGCAGGCCGATCTCGGTCACGTCCCCGTCCGCGCCGTACTTGGGCATCTCGACCCAGTCGCCCACCCGCAGCATCTGGTTGGCCTCGATCTGGATGCTGGCGATGAAGCCGAGGATCGTGTCCCGGAACACCAGGAGGAGGACGGCGGTCATGGCGCCGAGTCCCGCGAGGAGCGCCGTCGGGCTCTTCTGCATCAGGACCGCGACCGAGAGGATCCCCGCGCTGACCCAGACGAGGATCTGGACCACCTGGGCGTAGCTCCGCACCGGCTTGGTGCGTGTGGAATCCCGCTGGAGGCCGATGATGACCAGCGCATCGAGCAGCGCGTGGAGGGTCCGAGCGCCCGCGAGGACCATCCAAACGTTCGCGACCCGGCGGAGGTAGTCCTGGTACAGCTCCTCACCCGGGTCGTCGAGCAGGACCCTGGCGGCCAGGTAGACCACGAGGGCGGGGGCGAGGTGGCTGAGGCGCTCGAAGACCTTGTGTTGGACCAGCACGTCGTCCCAGCGCGTCTTGGTGCGTGAGACCACCGCGTGCATGCCGCGGACGATGACCCGACGGGCCACGAAGTTGGCGATCACCGCCAGCAGGAGCACGCCGACCCAGCCAGCGACCAGCCGTTCCATCGGCGTCTCGAGGCGGTCCATGAGCGCTTTGATGGGGGCCCAGAGGGAGGAGTCGGCCCGGTCGAGGGGCAGCAGCGCGGCGGCGAGCGTGGAGAGAAGCATGCGAGGGGTGGGCCGCGGGTTCCCGGTGCGGTCCGGGCGGCCGGGTGCGGTCCCGGCCGTGGGGCACGCTACCAAACGGGCACGGGCGCCCGAAGGCCGCCACCCGGCCAGGCGTACCCGCAGCCGCCGTCCCCCCGTCTCGGCGCAGGCCGAGGCTCCTCGGGTCCGGGACGGACCTCAGGCGGCCTCGAGGCGCCCGTCGTCCTGGGCCCAGGGGCCACGGCGCTCGCCGTCGAGGACCTCGCAGCACCGGAGGATGAGCTGGTGCCGCAGGTGGCGTGCTCCCTGGGCGCCTTGTGCACCCTGCCCCCTCAGCTCTGCCAAGGTGGCGTCGTACAGCAGGGTGAGCCCGAGGTGGAGCGCGAGCTCATGATCCGTGAGCTGACTCGCCGCCACGACCTCGCGGGCCGCGCCTGCGAGGGTGCTGGCCAGCCGGTCCCAGGCGTCGTCCACCGATCCGGGTTCGCCGTCGGGACCGGAGCCCGCCGTCAGGAAGTGGAACAGGTCGCCGAGCAGCGGGGCGCGTCGGCTGAAGCGGCCCCAGCCCTCGACCCGCGGAGCGCCCGAGGCCACTCGCAGGGAAGCGGGTGAGAAGGACCCGTGGGCGGCGCCGACCCTGAGCGGGGTGGTCGCGGCCTCCCGGCTGAGGGACCGGGCGAGCCTGGAGGCGTCGTCATGCCACCGGGGATCCTGATCACGCCGGATGGAAGCGAGGTGTCGCCAGGAGTCGATGAACTCGCTCGTCTCGCCGAGCGGGACCTCGGTCGTGCCCTGTGACATCAGGTCGAGGAGGAAGCGCGCGTGGGGGACGCCGAAGGGCTCGGGCGGCCCGGTCGAGGCCGTGGCCGTCGCCTCGGAGGCCACCCAGGGGCAGCCCACGCGCTCCCCGGTGGCGACGGTGGAGGAGAGGTGCTCGAGCTGCGCGGCCTTGAGAAAGGCGAGCGCGTCGACGCTCCTCCGGACGGAGCCCACGGAGGCGGGCGTGGCGCCAACGGAGAGGGTGACCCTGGCGTGCCCTCGTCGGTCCAGGGCGCGGACCAGGACGGGCTGCTCAGGCTGCAGGGGGTCCACGCGCACGGCGATGCGCCCCTCCACGGGGAGGATGGGGAGGTCGCCGTCGGGCAGCGCGCGGCCGAGGCGCGTCCATACCGCCACCTCGGGGCGGCCGAATCGTTGGCCCATGCTGAAGGGGCTCGCGAGCCTCAAGAGGGCGGTGAGCGCACGGCCTCCGGGGAGGTTCGGCGGCAGCATCTCGAGGCCACCACGGAAGGCCGCGCCTTCATCGGCCGGGAGCAGGGTGATCGGGGTGCCCTCCGCCCCGAACTCCAGGAAGCTCTCGGGGGCGTCCGAGGGCTCGAGGAGATCCTCGAGGCGACCGAGGCGAGACCGCGCGGCGGAACTGCTCGGCACCCGGAGGACGATGCGCTCCCCCGGGCCCAGCGCGGCCCAGGCCGCGGTCACGGCCTCGACGCTCTCGCGATCGCCGAGGTCGAAGGACCTGGCGGGCGATGGTCCGCCCCGCAGCACGGGGTACCACTGGTCGATGAAGAGCTCGGAGGATCCCATCAGGCCAGCTCTGACGCGGCTTGCTCCCGCCCGGAGAGCTTGAGCAGCGCCGCGCCGGGGGTCAGGGCCTCCAGGCCAGCGAGGGTCGCGGCCATCGCGAGGCCCACGGCGGGGTCGTCGCCACCCTCGCACGGGACGGCGAAGGCGGTGGGGTGCTGCGCGGCGTAGGCCTCGAAGGCGGCCGTCAGGGCCAGCGCCTCCCGGCGAGACAGCTCCGGCCGGCGGCGCATGAGCTCGGTGGACGTCGGTGAGCAGACGAGGGTCACGTCCGGGCGTCTGACGCGCGCGCCGAACCAGCGGGCGGCGGCAGCGCCTCGGCCGAGGCCGAATCGCTCGGGCTCAAGCGCCCACTCGTCGGCCCAGCCGTCGACCACGACCGCGCCGCCCTTGCGCAGCGCCGGTTCGACCGACTCGCGATAGGCGCGCTGAAAGGCGCGGTAGTTGCGGAAGGCTCGCAGGATCGAGGAGAGCGGGCCGGCGGGACGCTCCGCCCCATCCCGGGGCTGGACCGAGGCGACGGAGCTCGTGCGGAACGGCGCATTCAGCTCGGTGCGCATCTCCGCAGAGAGGGCCTCGGTGTCGGCTCCCTTCGGCCCGATGACGGCCACGAGGAAGCCGGGGTCCTCGCGTTCACCGCTCAGGAGCAGTCGCGCCAGGGCGCGCAGCGTCCGGAAGGGATGACGAACGAACGAGCGGCTCAGGAGGGCTCGCCGGAAGCGCGGCGCCTCCTTGACGAGGCTGGACAGCTCCGAGTCCCGGAGGGCGGCGGTGAACCTCTCGGCGGCCTTGGTCCCGACCATCCGTCCGAGGACGGCGCGCAGCTGGGCGGGGTGGGTCTCTCCGGTGGTGACGAGCCGTGTCGTGGACTCCCGCTCGACGTGCCCGGAGCGCAGGTAGGCGGGCAGGAAGTGGGCCAGGGTCCCGGTCACCGCGGCGGGGCGGTGGGGGGAGCGGCTCGTGTCGCGGTTCCGGAAGACCTCCTCGGCCTCGAGGTAGGGGACCCCCTTGAACTCGCGCCGCGTCGTCACCTCGAGGCGCAGGTGATGGTGGCGGTCATTGCCGCAGAACGCGTAGAGCTGGAACCTCGTGGCGGCGGCCTCTCGCTGCGACCAGACCACGGAGACTCCCTCGGCCTCCAGCGCGTGCTCGAGGAACCTGTGGACGCGGTCGAGGTGCCTGGGGAAGCACATGAGCTCGAGGCCGCGCGGATCGCGGAGCACCGGGGCGAAGCGGGAGCCGGCCATGGCCACGATCGGGATGTCTGCTCCGCGCAGCGTGCCGAGGAACCTCTGCACGGCAGACTCGATGGGGGTCACGGAATTCGAGTCGAGCGCCAGCTGGGCGGCGCGCGGCGGGCTCGGGGCGGTGGTGTGGGCCAAGGTGCACTCCAGGTGGGCGACGATCCGCTCCCCCTCGGCAGCGCTGCTCCGGC
>CAZEFP010000194.1:0-6498 GCA_964511565.1 uncultured Planctomycetaceae bacterium | reverse complement strand
AGCCGTGCTCGTCCGGGACCACCTGGACCGAGGACACGATGAGGCGCAGGTCGGCGGGGGTCCGGAGCTGGTCCCCGAGCCAGCTCCACTGATCCGGCCCGAGCATGGTCTGATCCGGCCGGTTCTCGGCGACGTACGGCCCGCGCCCCCCACGATCGCCGCGGTTGCGGGTCAAGGCCGTGCGGTGGGTCCGGGTGTCGAGCAGGATCACCTGCAGCCGACGCCCCTCCGGCCCGTGGAGGGAGGAGTGATAGACCCCCTCCCGGGCGCGGCGCGGCGAGCCCTCGGGCACGCCGAAGAAGTCGAGGAAGGCCTCCTGCGCGACCCCCTTGAGCGCCCACTCCACCCCGGCGTCGTCCTTGCCGTAGTCGTGGTCGTCCCAGGTGGCGAGCACCGGGCAGGTCCCCTGGAGCGCCTGCCAACCCGGCTTCGCGCCGAGCGCCGCGTAGGCCGCGGTGAACTCCGCCCGCCCGGTGGGCACCTCGGGCAGGTCCACGTAGACGTTGTCGCCGGCGAACAGGAACAGGTCGGGCTCGGCCTCGACGATCGACGACCAGATGTCCTGTTCCCGGTCCTCCCTGGCGCAGGAGCCGAAGGCCACCCGGGAGACCACTCGGGCGTCCACGAGGTCAGCCGCCGAGATCGCCGTCAGGGGAGACGCCGGGGCGTCCGAGGAGGCCGGGCCGGAGGCGCAGGCGGCCAAGAGGAGGGAGAGCAGGGGGACGGGTCGCATGGGGACCATCATGGCCAGCGCGCGGCCGCGTGGGGAGGAGAGGCTGGACGGCTCCGTCGGGCGCGGAGGTGATCGGGCCGAGGATCACCTCGATCATGGACCGTGGCTTACCATCGTCGCGCCCCGTCGCGGGCCCGAACCGGTCCCCTCCCCCACCCTGACAGCACCCCCATGACCCTCCGTCCCCTCGCCCCCTGCGCCCTGCTCGCCGCCGCCCTCGCCGCCTCCTGTGCCTCCTCCGGGGAGGGCCAGGCCGCGGCCCCGGCGGCCTCCGGACCCCAGTGGACCGAGCTGTTCAACGGGCAGGACCTCACCGGGTGGCAGGTGAAGATCCGCGGGTACGAGCTGGGCGACAACCACGGGGACACCTTCCGCGTGGAGGACGGCCTGCTCAAGGTCAGCTACGACCAGTACGAGAGCTTCGACGGCAAGTTCGGCCACATCTTCTACGAGGAGCCCTTCTCCTCCTACGACCTGCGGGTCACCTACCGCTTTGTCGGGGAGCAGTGCCCCGGCGGCCCCGGCTGGGCCTTCCGCAACAGCGGCGTCATGCTCCACGGCCAGTCCGCGGAGAGCGTGCCCAAGGACCAGGAGTTCCCCGTCTCCATCGAGGGCCAGTTCCTCGGCCAGGTCACCGGCGGCGGCGACCGGCCCACCGCCAACCTGTGCACGCCCGCCACCCACGTCGTCATGGACGACAAGCTGCACACCCAGCACTGCACCAACTCCACCAGCAAGACCTACATGGACGACGAGTGGGTCACCGTGGAGTTCCAGGTGCGCGGCAACGAGAGCATCACCCACCTCATCGACGGCGAGCCGGTGCTCGCCTACCAGAAGCCCCAGCTCGATCCGGGTGACGACAAGGCCCGCCTGCTCATGAACCTCGGCCAGTCGGCCATGCTCTCGCGGGGGACCATCTCCCTCCAGGCTGAGAGCCACCCCATCGAGTTCAAGAGCGTCGCCGTCAAGGTCTACGAGTAGGCCCCGAGCGCCTCACGCGCCGCTGGGCGGGGTGGCAAGACGCCAGAACCAACAAGTCCCCAGCAGGACGACGGCGGCGAGGGCGGCGTAGGCTGCTCTCCAGGCGAGGACCTCACCGGGGTCGGTGGCCTCCGCCGCCGCGAGGAAGCCGAAGATGGAGAGGGTGAAGAGGGTCCCGGCGGGGATGAGGAGGAGGTAGCGCATGGTGCAACTCTCGTCCTCCCATGGTCCCCAAGCATCGCATCTTCGCGAAGGGCACCGATCAGCGGGGCTGATCGGTGCCCCGGGAACTCGCCCGGCAGCGCCGCCCAGGACGAACCTGGCCGGCTCAGCTCCGCTCGCGGGGCGCGGAGCCCGCGGCGGAGATGACGGAGATCATCAACGCCGCGAGGAGGCTGGCGCCCACCAAGATCCGGGGACCGCTCAAGGACAGACCGAGGATCGGCGGGAGCGCCGAGCTGAGGGCGAGGGCCAAGGCACCGGCTGCTCCCATCGCGACCGTGGCGAGGTGGAGGCGCCCCGCCCGGTGAAACAGAACGGAGACGACCCCGAGGACCAGCATCGGCGCCAGGGGCACCAGCGAAGGTACCAGTGGGGTCCCCAGCAGCATGGTGAGCCCGCCGGTCGACGCGGCGGCCCAGGCCCCAAAGAGCAACGTCCGTCGCGTCGCCCGGGACCAGCGCGCCTGAAGGGCGCCGCGCTGGCAGAAGGCTGTGGAGAGGAGCAATGACACAAGGACGGCGACCTCGGTGCTCGCGCGGGGAGCCCCCCGGAGAGCCAGGACGCCCAGCCCCCAGGACACGCAGACGAAGAGCGACACGACCCCGACGCGGATCAGCGGCACGTAGCAGAGGAACCGATAGGGCGCGGGGCCAGGCTGTGCCTTCGTCCAGCGCTGGAAGGCCCAGAGCAGGATCGAGAAGGCCGGCACGGCCAGCAGCAGGAGGGATGCGGCCATCGCCCACTGATGGATGAACACGGAGTCCTGCGGGACTCCCGAGGTCGAGCTGAGGGTGGCGTCAAAGTCCCTGAGGCCCCGGTCGAACCGCCCCATCGCCCGATCGATGCCGTCGCCCTCGAAGCGACTTACCAGCGCCGCGATGACACTGACCGGGAAGGCCAGCAGCGCGACGAGGTCCGGCCAGTCGAAGCTTCGAAGCAGGCTGGGGGCGCTCCAGGGCCGGGGCGCCGCCTCCATCTCGTCGACCTCGCTGACGCTGGATTGCCCGTGATCCACGGGGGTCTCCCGCGCGACGCGCGCCCCCTCGCCGTCCCGGACCCCCTTCAACTGACGCTCGATGTCCGCGGCGCTCTGGGGCCGCCGGCCAGGCTCCCGCTCGAGAGCCGAGAGGACCACGTCGTCGATCCCCGCGTCGACGCCGGCGACGCGCGAGGGCGGCTCGACGACGCCGGCGGGCACGTGGCCCGTGAGCATCTCGTAGAAGATCACCCCGAGGGAGAAGAGGTCCGCGCGGTGGTCCACCTCCCGGGGGCGCTCCAGCTGCTCGGGCGCCATGTAGCGGAGGGTGCCCATGGCCTGGTCCGTGCGGGTCAGCTGCAGGGCGCCGTCGTCGCCGCTCAGCTTGGCGAGGCCGAAGTCCACGAGCTTGACGCCGCCGAAGCGGTCGAAGAGCACGTTCTCGGGCTTGATGTCCCGATGCACCACGCCCTGGTCGTGGGCGTACTGGAGCGCTTCGCACAGGGCCGGGACGATGGCCAGCGCCTCCGCCTGGGGCAGCCGTCCCTCCTCCAACATCTGGCGCAGATCGGCCCCGTCCACGAGCTCCATGACGATCCAGGCGAGGTCCTCGCCCTGGCCGAAGTCGTGCACCGAGACGATGCCGGGGTGCACCAGCCGCGCGAGCGCCTGGGCCTCGCGCTGGAACCGCTCGGACCACCCCTCGACCTCGCCGGGGGGGGGCAGCAGCACCTTGATCGCGACCTCTCGGTCGAGCTTCACCTGCCGCGCCCGGAAGACGGCCCCCATGCCGCCCCGGCCGAGGCTCTCGAACAACTCGTAGTCGTCGAGCTCGGCCTGCACTCTGTCGCGCAGCGCTTCGAGCTCCTCCGACGAGACCCGCGCCTTCGCAGCGGCCTCCAGATGGTCCGCACCGGAGGGGTGGCGTTCGGCCGGGACGACCCTTCCAGGCTCGAGTCCCGGCCCAGGAGCCGGCTCAACACGGTCCGAGGGGGATGCCTCGACCACAGGACGGTCGGGCGTCCCGGACGGGGGCGCGGAGGGCGGCTCCGCGTCGCCCGCGGGACCCTTCGAGCCACGCGCGAGCTGGAGCAGGACCCAGATCACGACGCCCGTCATCAGGATCAGGAAGAGCAAGAGGAGGCCGGCCTGGATCCATGGCGCCACCCGATCGAAGATGGGGGGAGATTGACTGTCGGAGGCCTGGGCGAGCACGAGGAGCATGGGAATGTGGGGCGGGCGTGGCGTGGAGCGAGAGGTCCGACCCTCGGGGTCCCCACTCGGGGGCGCCCAAGGCTGGACAGGGTGACACACGGGAGGCCCGCTGCCCCGTTACAGCGGATCTCGAGATTCACCCGAGAGCGCGGCGGAGAGGAGCTCGAGCTCCTGGCCCGCCTCCTCGGCGGACCCGACGCTGTCCGTCACCACCTGGACCAAGAGCTCCCGGTAACGCCGGCGGAGCCGCATCAAGGTGACCCGCAGGGCCACGGGCTTCATGTCCAGCTCCCGAGCCAGCTGCTCCCGGGTACGGTCATCGCCCTGGATCGACAGCAGCGGGCCCAGGACCTCGAACCTGCGGGTGTCTCCGCCACGCTTCATCTCCTGCTCCAGCAGCAGCAGGCCCTGGTCGAGGACACTCTTGGCCCAGGCCCGGTCGAAGGCGCGGGCGGGGTCGTCGAGGGACTCCCCCGCGAGCTCGAGCCGGCGCTCCCCCTCCTCGGGGTCGATGGGGATGGGCACCGCCCCCCCACCACGCTTGAGCGCCCGCTCGCGGGCGACCTCGTCCCGCTCATGGTTCCTGAGGGCACCCAGCAACCACGCCCGGAAGGGGCCGACGTCATCCTTGACCGTCGAGAGCCCGTCTCGTGAGAGGAGCTGGGCGAAGAAGCCCTGCACGAGATCAGCCGCCCGCTCGGCGTCACGGCCCTTCCGGCGGAGGTGGGCGTAGAGCGGGAACCAGTACTGGTTGCAGAGGCGCTCGAGGGACACGCGCCGAAGCTCGGCGTCGGCGCTGGCTCCGCCGCGGACGATGGACCAGTGGGTGGAGTGGAAGGTGGCGTCCCCCATGGCTGACGAGGATCACCGTGGGCCCTCCGGACCGCAACCGGGGAGGGCCAGAACGAGCCGAGGGGAGCTCAGAGGGTCATCCACTGGACCCAGACGGTGGCCCCCTCGGCTTCCTGCCGGACCCACGCGTTGAGGACCCGCGCCGGCGCCGGCTCGAGGTGGTCCAGCACCAGGAGCTCCCCCTCGGCGCCACTCCACCAGTCCGCCGTGCACGCGGCGGGGTCGAAGGGCCCGGGACCGAACGCGGCGGGGTCCACCATGGACGGGTCGAAGATCTCCGCGGGCGCGGACGCGTCGGTGCGGAACTTGAAGTGGATCAGGTCGTCGAGGCTGTCCTGCAGCTCGAAGCCGAGGGGCGTGATGTCCTGCCCGCTGGAGAGGTACATCACGCGCCGGCACCTGTCGACCTGGGCCGTCGACGGGCTCGTGGTGCTCACGTCCTCTCCAAAGTCGAGGCACGAGCTGAGCGCGACGACGGAGGCGCAGAGGAGCAGGAGGACGCGTCGATTCATGCCTGGGTGGGTCGGGTCAGTGGCGTTGAAGCCTGGGCTCAAAGGTCCACGGAGAGTCCCAGGCCCAGCTCGCGGGCACGGTCCAGCGCCCGCGATGCGGCGGCCACGTCCTGGACCGCGTGGCCCACGGACTTGAAGAGGGTGATCTCGTCGTCACGGCTGCGCCCCGTCGCGGCGCCGCGGGCCACCGCCCCGAGCGGCGTCCACCGATCCCGCGCGGTGAGGCCATCCCGCTCCGCGGCCACCAGCTCTCCAGCCTCCTCGAGGGCCGCCTCCACGTCATCCACGAAGATGGTGGACCGCTCGATGGAGCGCGGGTCGAGCTCGAGCATGTCGAGGGTGAAGCTCCCGACGCCGTTGAGGTGCGCGCCCTCCTTCAGATCCGCGCCGTCGAGCACCGGCGTCCTCGAGGTGGTCGCCGCGCAGATCACGTCGGCGTCCCGCACCGCGTCGGCGGCGGAGGCCACCGGGATCAGGCGGGGCTGAACCTGGTCCTGCATCCCGCGGCAGAAGCGCTCCGCGGAGTCGAGGCTGCGCGCGGCGACGCGCACCTCGGTGAGATCCCGCACCGCCTCGATGGCCAGGAGCTGGGTCCGGCCCTGGGCGCCGCACCCGATCAGGGCGCCGATGGCGGCGTCCTCGCGGGCGAGCAGGTCCGTGGCCGCGCCGCTGGCGGCGCCGGTGCGCCACGCGGTCAGCGCGGTCCCGTCGATGAGGGCGTCGGGCTCCCCGGTCTCGGGGTCGAGCACCTCCACGAGCCCGGTCACCACCGGCCGGCCCGCCTTCGCGTTGTGCGGGAAGAGCGAGACCACCTTGGTCGCGAGCCCCATGGACGGGATGTACGCGCCCATGAGGAGCGAGACGGCGTCCTGGTCCGGGACCGAGAGGTGAGTCCGCTGGGGGGCGACGGCTTCGCCGGCGAAGAGCGCCCCGAAGGCGTCCTTCATGGCCTCCACGGCGTCACGCATGGGGAGCGCCCGGTGCAGGTCACGCTCGGACAGGAT
>CAZEFP010000193.1:0-6524 GCA_964511565.1 uncultured Planctomycetaceae bacterium | reverse complement strand
AGCAGGCATATGCAATTCATCTAGAGACTGCGTGCAGAGGCGCAGCGGGGGGGCAACGCAACGGCGAGAGCCGTACGGACGCTCGCCCCGATTACACGCGCGATCCCTGAACCCGTCAACGGGCCCTGGCGCCACGAAGACCCCCGAGACCTTGGGCGGTGGTGGAGAACCGAGACTTACGAAGCTCCCCCCAAAGTTCTCCCCAGACGCTCCACACAGGTGTGGATATCTGCCTCGCGGGTGCCGCTGCCGAGGGAGATCCTGAGCCCGCTCCGGGCCCTCTCGGGGTCGAGCCCCAGGGCCTTGAGTACGTGCGATGGCTCGAGGGAGCCGCTCGCACACGCGGAGCCCGCCGAGACCTCCAATCCGGCGAGGTCGAGGCGCGCCACCAGGGTCCTCGCGTCGCCGCAGGAGGACGAGACGTTCAGGGTGTTGGGGAGTCGGGTCGGGTCGTCGATGGGGGGTCCGTTCAGGCTCAGGTCAGGGAGCGCCGAGCGCAGACCCTGCCACAGGAGGCCCGCCAGGCGCGCCGTCTGCCGCTGGTAGGCGTCGACCTCGCGCACCGCGAGTTCGATGGCAACCGACGCGGCGACGATGGCGGGGACGTTCTCGGTGCCCGGCCGAAGCTCCCCTTCCTGGGCCCCACCGAAGGTGCTCGGCGCGACGGGGGTGCCGGGTCGTCGGAAGAGAACTCCTACGCCGATCGGGCCCCCGACCTTGTGGGCGGAGAGGCTCGCCAGGTCGACGCCGGAGCCCATCAGGTCGAGGGGTCTCTTCCCCAACAGCTGCACCGAATCACTGTGGAAAACTGCCTCGCCGCCGATCCTCGAGCGGACCTCGGCGAGATCGGTCGTCGAGCCGATCTCGTTGTTGGCGCCCATGATGGAGACCAGCGCCGGACCACCGGCGGTGGCCTCCTCGAGGACGTCCAGGTCCAGCGCCCCGTGTCGGTCGACGCCCACCCAGCGCACGTCCCGAGAGTTGGCCTCGAGGTGAAGGGCCGGCGCCTGCACCGCCGCGTGCTCGATGGTGGAGGTGACCAGACGCATATCCGCCGGCCCCGCGCCCAGGGCGCCGAACAGAGCGAGATTGTTGGCCTCGGTGCCCCCGCTGGTGAACACGACGCCGTCCTCGGGCACCTGGAGGGCTGCGGCCACGCGCTCGCGGGCCTCATCCACGGCGGCGCGCCCCCTTCTCCCAGACCCGTGGACGCTGGAGGCGTTGCCAAGGCCACCGTCCAGGGCCACCAGGAACGCCTCACGGGCTTCCGGGCGCAGGGGGGTCGTGGCGTTGTGGTCGAGGTGAACGCGCTTCATGGGCCTTCAGGAGCCGCCCCCGCCGTCCGTGAGGCGTCGATACAGCCCCTCGTATTGTTCCACGACGCGGCGGCGATCGAAGAGCGCCGTGGCCCGCGCCCTGGCGGCGGCCCCCATGGTGGAGGCGCGTCCGCGGTCCTGGAGGAGCGAGGCGAGGTGCCCTGCGAATCGGGGGAGATCCTCCACGGGAGAGAGAAGCCCGGAGACGCCATCCTCGACGACCTCTGGCAGGCCGCCCACGTGGGTTCCGACCACTGCGGTCCCGCAGGCCATCGCCTCCAGCGCGGAGAGCCCGAAGGACTCCTCGGTGCTCGCCACGCAGAAGGCGTCCGCGGGGCTCAGGAGGTCGGGTAGCGCGTCGCGGAGCCCGAGGAACCTGACGTGCCCTTCGAGCCCTCGCTGCTGTGCAACGTGGCGCGCCTCTCCCAGCTGGGGGCCGTCGCCCACCAGGATCAACTCGGCGTCGGACCCCTGAGCCGCGAGCTGTTCGAGCGCGATCGCGAAGGCCTCCACCAGCCAGGGCACCCGCTTCACCTTCCGGAAGTTGCTCACGTGCACGGCGGAGGGCCGCTCCGAGCGGGGCGCCCCCGGGCGGAACTCCTCGAGGTCCACGAAGTTCGGGATCACCTCGATCCCGCAGGGCGGCACGCCTTCGAAGTTGTCCGTGGTGCGAGCCTTGAGGTCCTGGGACACCGTGGTGACCGCGTCCGACGCCGCGATGGCGTAGCGGGTCAGGGGGGCGTAGCTCGGGTCATTGCCCACGAGGGTGATGTCCGTTCCGTGCAGGGTCGTCACCACCTTCAACGGGTCCAGCCCCGCCTCCGCGGCGGCCGACCGGACCTGAAGGGCGCTGACGGCATGGGGGATGGCGTAGTGCGCGTGGAGGACGTCGAGCCCCTCGCTGCGGTGCAGGTCCAGGATCCTCGACATGATCGCGAGGTCGTGGGGCGTGGAGTGGAACAGCGGATAGGGGCTGCCCTGCGCGACGTGCACCTCCACGGGGCCGGGCGCCCGGGCGAGGCGCGGCGGCATGTCGTGCGAGAACAGGTGCACCCGGTGCTCGTTCTCTGCGAGCGACAGGGCGAGCTCGCTCGCCACGACGCCGGAGCCGCCGTAGGTGGGGTGACAGAGAATCCCGATGCGCATGGTTGGATCATGGTCCGCTCCCGGGGACCGTCGAGGGCTGGCGTGCCGTGAATTCCCCGGACGTGAGACCGGTCAGCCGCCAGCGGTCTGGGCGGCCTGCTCCCTTCTCCAGGTCGACCGCTCTAGGCCGCGATCCGCGGCCCGAGACCCGCGCGAGTAGACCGCCTTCGACGGCCGCTCCAGCTCCTCCACGGAGGCGCCGCTATCCGCCGTAAGCTCCTCCTCGGAAGCCGCTTGTGTTACTTCTGGCGCTTCGTTCAGGGGCCCCGAGGAGGGGGGCTCCTCCGGTGCAGGCGACTCGTCGTCGCGCTCCTCGGGCTCCGGTCGAGGGTCAGGCGGCTCCGGCGGCGTCGTCGCCTCGGAGGTCGCCGCGACCAGGGTCTGGGCCGCCCGCCAGTCCAGGTGCGGCCCTCTCGGCCGCGCGCCTGGTGGGGCCTCGACGGAGCGGGCCTCGTCCTCGGACTCCACGCCCTCTCGCTCGAGGAACTCTCGCGCGACGGCGAGGTAATCCTCGGCGCCCTTGGACTCGGGGGCGTACTCGAAGATGGTCCGGGAGAAGCTCGGGGTCTCCGCGAGCTTCACGTTCTGCGCGATGGGCCGCTTGAAGAGCTGCTCGGGGAAGTGGGAGCGCAGCTCGGCGAGCACCTCACGGGCGAGCCGCAGGCGGCTGTCGTACATGCACGCCAGCACGCCGGTGATCTCGAGGTCCGGCTTCATGCGGCGGCGGAGGAGCTGGACGATCTCCACCAGCTTGCTGAGGCCCTGCAGGGCGAAGAACTCCGTCTGGACGGCGATCAGGACCTCGCTCGAGGCGGTCAGTCCGTTGACGGAGAGGAGCCCGAGGCTCGGCGGGTTGTCGATCAGGACCACGTCGGCGGGTGACCTGCCGCTGCGCTCCAGCTCCTCGTTCTCCCAGTCATCGAGGGCGTCCTTGAGGATCGTCTCGCGCCCGATGGCGCTGGCGAGCTCCAGCTCCGCCCCCGAGAGGTCGAGGTGGGCCGGCAGGACCGAGAGCCCCGGGGTAGACGTGCCCCGGAGGGTGTCGGTCACCTTGCCCCCCTGGGTCAGCAGGGAATAGGTCGAGGGCTCACCCGGCTCCAGCTCGGCGCCCAGGTTCTGGGACGCGTTCGCCTGGGGGTCCATGTCGACCACGAGGACCCGGCGGCCCAGGCGCGCCAGGGCCGCGCCGAGGTTGACGGCGGTGGTGGTCTTTCCCACTCCGCCCTTCTGGTTGATGATCGCGATTCGCCGCATGAGCTCGGCACGCAGTCTACCCCCGGGGGCTCGCGCGCGCCGGGGGGCGGGTGGGGATGGCGTTGGTTTCTCCACGCACTTCGAATTAGGTTCACTCGAGCGCCGCTCGGCCCGCCCATTGCCCATGGAACCCACGAACAGGATCGGCCTCCGGCCCGCCGCAGCGAACCGGCTCTCGGTGCTGACCTTCGTGGCCTGGGCCCTCGTCCCCGGCGGCCTGTCCCTCTACTTCCGGCTCCAGCTCCTGCCGGGCGAGCAGTGGGGCCTTGGGACGCTGTTCCTGATCTTCGTGCCGATCTGGCTCGCCTGCGGGCTGATGTTCGCCTTCGTCCGGATGTCGGTCTCCTATCCACGGCGGCGCATCGCGGGCGTCTTCCTCGCCTGCTCGGTCCTCGGGCTCGCGCTGTTGTTTGGCACCGCCCGCCTCTCCTCGCTGCGCTTCCTGGACGGGCCGGTGGAGCGAGCCTTCGCCCGGCTCGACCCCCCGGGGCAGGGCGCGGCGGTCGTCCCGATCGAGAGCGACCGCAGCCTCAACGGTCACGGCCGCTTCGTGCTCGAGGACCCGGCGCGCTCCACGGAGGACCGCGCAGCGCTCCCCCTCTCGAAGGAGGAACCCGCGGAGCACGTCCTGCTCGAACGGGGCCCGACCCGGATGAAGGAGGGCTGCCCCCCCGGCGTCGACCTGCTGCTGGCGGTGCCGGTCCGGGACGGCTGGTGGTACCTGTTCACCGACCACTAGCCGGTCGGCCTTCCACCTCGCCGTCCCGCGCAGGGGTCAGTCTCGTCGGCTGAACTTCGCGAGCAGGCGCAGGATCTCGAGGTAGAGCCAGACCAGGGTGACCATCAGCGCGAAGGCGCCGAACCACTCCATGGCCTTGGGCGCCCCGTGGCGGGCCCCACGCTCGATGAAGTCGAAGTCGAGCAGCAGGTTGAAGGCGGCGAGCCCGACGACGAAGAGGGAGATGCCGATGCTCAGGTTGCCCGAGCCGTGCAGCATGCCCATCTGCACGCCGAAGAGGCCGAGCACGAACGAGACGAGGTAGAACAGCATCACCGCGCCCGTGGCCGCCATGACGATGGAGCGCAGCTTCTCGGTGACGCGGATGATGCGGAAGGCATAGAGCGCGAGCATGGAGAGCGCGGTGGTGAAGGTCAGCACCACGGCCTGGAAGACGATGCCGCCCCCGATGCCGGAGTCGGCGGGCACCCTCTGGGCGATGAACGCGGAGAAGGCCCCCAGGAAGAGGCCCTCCAGGAGGGCATAGGGGACCGCCAGCGCCGGAGCCAACCTGGGCTTGAAGCTGATCACCATGGCGACGATGAAGCCGACGACGCCACCTCCGGCCATCCAGGGCATGGCCTTGCCGGGGTCGACGAGGGCGAGCTTCCACGTGTAGGCGGCCGACAGCATGACGGCGAGCAGCAGGAAGGCGGTCTTCGCCATCGTGCCCTGCACGGTCATCTGGGTCGCGACGGCGCCGCTCTGGGACTGGAACGAGGTCCCGCTGAAGACGGAGTCCCTGAGGACGGGGTTGCTGGAAGTGTTCTGCATGGTGGCTCTCGGGGGGCTTGGGCTCAGAGGATAGGCGCAGTCGGGCCCGTTTCCCACGTCTGCGGGGCGTGGAGTGGCGCCCAGGGTTTTGGGGCGGTCTGGCTCAGCGCCGGGCGCCAAGCCAGCGGATCAACGGCGAGTCCAACGCGACCGGTTCGGTGGTCAGCAGCGGCTCCCCGTAGCGGCGCCGGATCCGCTCCCCATAGGTGCGGGCCTTGGTCTCCACTCGCTCGAGGATGTCGGCGCCGTAGAGCAGGTGCTTGCCCTCGTCCCCCTCGTCGGCGCGCTCGAGCTGGGTGGCGTAGGCCAGGATGGCCTCGCGCTTGCGCTCCCAGACGGGCTCGATGTCGACGATGAAGGTCGGCTCGAAGGGGACGTGGGACATGAAGTGCGCGAGCTGCGCGGGGCGGCGCGCGGGGGGGCCGCCGGCCTGCTTGGCCAGCTGGCCGAGCCCCGAGAGGTACCACCCCTGGCGGGCGAGCAGGGCGCTCGCCTCGTGGTCGGGGTGGGGGTCATGGGCGTGGTGCGCGAGGACGAGGTCCGGCTCGAGCTCCCGCAGGTGACGAGCGACCTCCTCGCGGGCCTCGGGCGTGGCCTGGACCCTGCCGTCCGGCAGGTTGAGGTTGCCGCGCCAGGCGAGCCCCATGATCTCGGTGGCCCGGGCGGTCTCCGCGTCCCGGTCGTCCCGGGTCCCGCGCGTGCCCATCTCGCCGCGGGTCAGGTCCAGCACGCCGACGCGGGCCCCCGCGTCCACGAGCCGGAGGATGGTCCCGCCCGCGGAGATCTCCGCGTCGTCCGGGTGGGCAGCGATCACGAGCACGTCGAGCGATGTCATTGCGGGTCTCCTCCGTCGTCCTCGAGGTGGAGGACGAGGTGTTCGGTGGCGGTGGACGGGATCTCGCGCCAGAGGGCGTCCAGGAAGTCGGGACCGAAGCGGGCGATGAACTGGAACGGCCCGAGGACCCGCTCCTGGGGGACCCCGCGGGGCATGAGGGTGTGGTTGACCCGGCGCACCTGACGCGCGCCCTTGCCGGCGCGGTTCTGGTGCACGCGGGTGGCCTTGTCGATCACCTTGCCGATGGAGCCGCGCACGTGCTCGGCGGTCTTCTTGAGGGTGATGCCGAGGGCCGGCTCGAGCTCCGCGAGCTCCGAGCGGTGGGCGGTGAGGGCGGCGGAGGCCTCCTCGCTGACCCGGCGGAGGGCGGCGATCACCTCGGGCTCGCCGTCCTCCTCCGTTGTCGGCGCGAAGGCGCCCG
>CAZEFP010000192.1:0-6527 GCA_964511565.1 uncultured Planctomycetaceae bacterium | reverse complement strand
CGCGTGGGTGGGGAACGTCGAGCGCAAGCTCTCGGTGTCCGCGCTCGACGCGCGCATCGCGGAGCTGCGCCTCGCCTACCCGGACGAGGCGACCTACGCCCTGATGAACCTGGTCGGTAGCCATGACACCGACCGCATCGCGTCCATGCTCCTCAATCGTGACCGGCCGTACGACCGGAGCAACCAGGTGCAGCGGCGTGATGACTACAACAGCGGCCGGCCCGATGAGGTCCACTTCCAGCGCCAGCGGCTCGTGGCTCTCGCGCCGATGACCTACGTCGGCGCGCCGATGATCTACTACGGGGACGAGGTCGGCATGTGGGGCGCTGACGACCCGACCAACCGGAAGCCGATGCTCTGGGCCGACCTCGGCCCCTACGAGAACCCGGAGCAGAACTTCATCATGGAGGATCACCACGCGTTCTACCGCGAGGCGATCGCTCTCCGGCGGGCGCACGAGGCGCTGCGGCTCGGCGACTTCGAGACTCACCTCACGGATGACGAGCAGGACCTCTGGGTCTTCCTGCGGACCCTGGGCGACGAGGTGCTCATGGTCGCTCTCAACGCCGGGGCCGAGGTCTCGAGCTTCACGCCTCCCCCGATCGAGGGAGAGTGGTCTCCAGTGTTCGGCGAGGAGGCCGTCGGAGAGGAGCTCGGCGCCTCTCGGATGGCCGTCGGCCCGATCGCTGGCCGCGTCTGGCGGTGGGTGGCTCCCGGTCGCTGATCTCCCATGAGCGGGTCCTTCACCGATCTGTTTCCCCGCGCCGCGGGGGTGCTCATGCCGCTGGCGTCCTTGCCCGCGCGGCACGGCATCGGAGACCTCGGGCCCGAGGCCTACCGCTTCGTGGACTGGCTGGCCGGCGCCGGTGTGACGTGGTGGCAGATGCTGCCGGTCGTGCCCCTCGGTCCGGGGAACTCGCCCTACGCCTCCAGCTCGGCCTTCGCCTCCGAGCCGCTCTACCTCTCCCTCGAGCTCCTCGCCGATGAGGGGCTCCTGGGACGCGCCGACCTGGCCGGGCCCAGGGAGCTCCGGGAGGGCAAGGTGCGCTACGCCCAGGCGCGGCGGTACAAGACCCCCCGGCTCGCCAAAGCCTTCGCGACCTGGCGAGGGCGCCGCCGACAGCGGGCGGCGTTCGCCCGATTCTGCGCCCGGGAGGCCGAATGGCTCGAGCCCTTCTGCGCCGCCGGCGGGGCGAGCGAGGAGGAAGCCGACCTCGCCCGGTTCCTCCAGTTCCAGCTGGGCCGCCAGTGGGACGCCCTGCGCTCCTACGCCCGCGACCGCGGCGTGCGGCTCATGGGCGATGCGCCCATCTTCGTGGCGCTCGACTCGGTGGACGTGGAGGCCCGCCCTGAGCTCTTCCGCCTCGACTCGAACGGCGCCCCCCTCGTCCTCACGGGGTGCCCGCCCGACTCCATGAACGAGGACGGCCAGCTCTGGGGCCATCCCCACTATGACTGGGCGGCCCACCGGGCCGAGGGCTTCGGCTGGTGGCGGGCCCGGATGCGCCGGCAGATGGACCTCTTCGACGCGCTCCGGATCGATCACTTCATCGGCTTCCGCAACGCCTGGGAGGTTCCCGCGGGGGCGCCCAACGCGCGGGAGGGGGCCTGGGTGGAGACGCCGGGGGAGGAGCTGCTCGAGGCCATCGAAGAGGAGCTCGGGAACCTCCCCCTCGTCGCCGAGGACCTCGGGTCGGTGACCCCGGAGGTCCACGCGCTGCGGGACCGCTTCGGGCTGCCGGGGATGCGGATCCTCCAGTGGGGCTTCGGGCCGGGGTCCTTCCACGCGCCCCATGCCATCGGCGCCGACGCGGTCGTGTACCCGGCGACCCACGACAATGACACCTGCGGGGGGTGGTGGCGCAGCACAGACGCCAGCACGCGGCGGCGCTTCCGAGCGGCCACGGGCGGCGCCGGCGCGACCGTCGGGATGGACATGGTCCGCACCGCCTGCGCGACCCGCGCCCACACCGCGGTCTTCCAGCTTCAGGATGTCCTCGGCCTCGGCCGTGGCGCCCGCATGAACACACCCGGCACGCCCTCCGGTAACTGGGCCTGGCGCGTCTCGCGCCGCGACCTCTCCGCGGCACGCGCGCGCCAACTCCATGAACTCCTTGACGCCACCGACCGGCTGGCGGATCGATGAAGACAAAAGCCCTCGCCAAGCGCCTCTCCGCCCTCGCCCTCGACCTCCGCTGGTCTTGGTGCCCGACGACCCAGGCCGTGTTCGCCGCGCTGGACCCCCTGCAGTGGGAGGCGACGCAGCACGCCCCCCTGGAGACCCTCCGGCGCGTCCCCGCGGCTCGCCTTGACGCCTGCGCCGCCGACGAGGAGTTCGTCAAGCTCCTCGACGCGGCGGAGAAGGCTGGCGCCGACTACTACGGCGCCAAGACCTGGTTCGAGCGGAAGATCGCCCCGCGCAACCCCGGCCTCAAGGTCGCCTACTTCTGCAGCGAGTTCGCGATCCACGAGAGCCTCCAGCAGTACTCGGGCGGCCTCGGCGTCCTCGCGGGAGACCACGTCAAGTCGGCGTCCGACCTCGGCATCCCCTTCGTTGGCGTCGGGCTCCTCTATCGACATGGCTACTACATCCAGGAGCTGCGCGGCGACGGGTCGACGCGGGTCCTCTACCCCAAGGTCAACTTCGGGGACCTGCCGATCGTGGACACGGGCAAGGAGATCCAGTGCCCCATCGGCGGGAAGATGGTCCGCGCGAAGATCTGGAAGCAGCAGGTGGGCCGGGTGCCCCTGTATCTCCTCGACGCGGACATCGAGGGAGAGCCCAAGGCGCACCGCCAGCTGACCGAGGGCCTCTACAAGGGGGAGCCGGACCTGCGGCTCCGCCAGCAGGTCCTGCTCGGCGTCGGAGGCGCCCGGGCCCTGGAGGCCATGCGCTTCAAGCCCAGCGTCGTGCACCTGAACGAGGGGCACGCCGCCTTCGCCGCGGTGGAGCGGATCCGGGCGCTGATGGCCCGGGGCAAGAGCTACGACGCCGCCTTCGAGGCCGTCCGTGCGAGCACGGTCTTCACGACCCATACGCCCGTCCCTGCCGGTCACGACCGCTACGGCGCGAAGGATGTCGGCAAGTACCTGCGCCCGATCCTGAAGGAGATGGGGCTCAGCGCCGAGGCCTTCGCCGATCTCGCCCGCGAGAAGCCGGGGGACCGGCAGGAGCCGGTCTGCATGACGGTGCTCGGGCTGAACACGGCCCGCAACGTCAACGGCGTCGCCGAGCTTCACGGTCACGTGAGCCGCGAGATGTGGAAGGGCGTGTACGACGTCGAGGAGGTGGGTGAGGTCCCGATCGGCCATGTCACCAACGGTGTCCACGCGCGGACCTGGCTCGCGCCGGAGGCGGACGCGCTCTACCGCAAGCACCTCAAGCCCCGTTGGAACGGGATGGGGCCGGCGGACGACCCGTGGAAGCGTGCAGGGAAGATCCCGCTGGAGGAGCTCTGGGAGCTTCGCAAGACGCTCCGCAGTCGGCTCGTCCACTTCGTTCGGGCCCGCCTCGCGCGGCAGGCGGAGCGCCGCGGCGAGGGCGCGGCAGCGGTGGCCGAGGCCTACCGCGCGTTCGACGAGGACGCCCTCACCCTCGGCTTCGCGCGGCGCTTCGCCACCTACAAGCGCGCGCCGCTGATCTTCAAGGAGGCCAAGCGTCTGGCGGCGCTGCTGGGGGACCCGGCACGTCCGGTCCAGCTCGTGTTCGCGGGCAAGGCGCACCCTCGGGACGAGGGCGGCCAGGAGCTCGCGCAGATCATCCACACCCAGGCCCGCAAGGCGGGCTTCAAGGGCAGGGTCGCCCTGCTCGAGGAGTACGACATGCAGGTGGGGCGCATCCTCACCAGCGGGTGTGACGTCTGGCTCAACAACCCGATCCGGCCCAACGAGGCCAGCGGGACGAGCGGCATGAAGCCGCCGCTCCACGGGGGCTTGAACGCGTCCATCCTCGACGGCTGGTGGCCTGAAGGCTTCGACGGCGAGAATGGCTGGGCGATCGGCGACGGCAGCGAGTTCAAGAGCCGCCGCAAGCAGGACGCCTATGACGCCGATGCGCTCGTGGAGCTGCTCGAGCGGGAGCTGGTGCCCGAGTTCTTCGACCGCGACAAGACCGGCATGCCGCGCCGCTGGATGGAGCGAGCCCGCCGGTCGCTGATGACGATCCCCGGCCAGTTCAACACGCACCGGATGGTGGGGGAGTACGTGGAGAACGTCTATCTCTGAGCACGCCCCCGGCGCCCGCACACCGCCCCGGGGGCTGTGCGTGGGCGGGGCGTGAGGCAGACCGTCACGGGCACAGATTGGTTCCAAAATGCCTCACCCACGGCCCCATCCGTCGTATCCACTTTCGTCCACCACCACCCTCTGAAGACCCACTCCCATCCTGACCGCAGGCGCCGGTGATCCCGCCGGCTCCACGACACCCCATCAGTCGATTGAGTCCTTCTCCCGAGAGCGCCCCCAGGGTTCGCCGGCCTTACGTGCCGGCGGTGAGTCCGCGCCTGAACAAGGTGTTGGCGGTGGTGCTCGGTCTCTTCGCGCTGCTCGCGGTCAACTCGGTCTACCTCGTCAGCGTCAGCGTCGCAGGGTGGTGGAGCGGGAAGAGCTTCGAGAACCTCACCTACCTCTACATGTTCCTGCTGCACCTCGTGCTGGGAACGCTCATCGTGACGCCCGTCATCGTCTTCGGGATCGCGCACATGAGGGCGGCGAGGGGTAGGAGGAACCGGCGGGCGGTCCGCGTGGGGTACGCGCTCTTCGCCGCGGCGATTCTTCTGCTCCTGACGGGGATCGTGCTCACTCGGATCGAGGGCGTCATCGTCGTCAACGACGCGACCGTGCGGGCGGTCGCCTACTGGAGCCACGTGCTCCTGCCGCTCTTCTGCGCCTGGCTCTTCGTCCTGCACCGCCTCGCGGGCCGGAAGATCAAGTGGAAGGTGGGAGCCCGGTGGGCGGGCGTCGCGGGCGTCTTCGCGGGCGGCATGCTGATCCTCCAGGTCCAGGATCCGCGCCAGTGGGACGAGGTGGGCAACCCCGAGGGGTCCAAGTACTTCTTCCCGTCGCTCGCGCGGACCGTATCGGGGGACTTCATCCCCGAGCACATCCTCCAGAACGACCAGTACTGCGTCCGCTGCCACGAGGACGTGCACGAGAGCTGGATGGCGAGCGCCCACCACCTCTCGTCCTTCAACAACGAGCCCTACCTCGCCTCGGTGGTGGCGACGCGCGAGTTCTCCATGGAGCGGGACGGGAACGTCAACGCCTCGCGCTTCTGCGCCGGGTGCCACGACGTGGTCCCCTTCTTCAGCGGCAAGTTCAGCGATCCGGACTTCGACATCCGGAACGACCCCACGGCCCACGCGGGGATCACCTGCACGGTCTGCCACTCCATCAGCGCGATCAACAGCCCGCGCGGCAACGCGGACTACACGATCGACACGCCGATCCACTATCCCTTCACCTTCACGGACAACCCGCTCCTCCAGTGGGTCAACGAGCAGCTCGTGAAGGCGAAGCCCGAGTTCCACAAGAAGACCTTCCTCAAGCCCCTGCACGAGACCACGGAGTTCTGCGGTACCTGTCACAAGGTCCACCTCCCCGAGGAGCTCAACGGCTACAAGTGGCTCCGGGGCCAGAACCACTACGACTCCTTCCTGCTCTCGGGGGTCTCCGGGCACGGAGTCAGCAGCTTCTACTACCCGGGCGAGGCCGAGGAGAGCTGCAACGAGTGCCACATGCCGACCATGGTGTCGGATGACTTCGGCGCGCGGATCCGCGACGAGAGCGGGCTCACCAAGACCCTGGATCACCTCTTTCCGTCCGCCAACACGGCGGTGTCGCAGATCGCGGTGGACTACGGCCACGTGACCCAGGAGCAGGCGGACGCCGCGGTGGCGCGGCACCGGGAGTTCAACGAGGGGGTCATGCGCCTCGACATCTTCGGCATCCGGGAGGAGGGCGCCATCGACGGCGAGCTCGTCGCGCCCCTCCGTCCGAACATCCCCGCGCTCGAGCCGGGTAAGACGTACCTCGTGGAGGTCGTGGTCCGGACCGTGAAGATGGGGCACGAGTTCTCCCAGGGCACCGCGGACTCCAACCAGATCTGGCTGGACGCCTCCGCCGCGGAGGGCGGCGAGCTCTTCGGCAGGAGCGGAGGCATGGAGCCCCTCGACGGGAGCGTCGACCCGTGGTCGCACTTCCTCGGCGCCTTCGTGTTGGACCGTGACGGATATCGCGTCGCGCGCCGCAACGCCGAGGACATCTTCACGCCGCTCTACAACCACGGCATCCCGCCCGGGGCGGCGGACGTCATCCACTACCGCCTCGAGGTCCCCGCGGACGCGGACGAGCCGGTCACGTTCGAGGCCCGGCTCCGCTACCGGAAGTTCGACACGGAGTACATGCGCTTCGTGATGGACGATCCGGCGTACGCCAACGACCTGCCCATCCTGGAGCTGGCGTCGGACACGATCACCTTCCCGGTCGTCGGGGGCGAGGTCGTCGAGGCTGAGGCCCCTGATATCCCG
>CAZEFP010000191.1:5496-6531 GCA_964511565.1 uncultured Planctomycetaceae bacterium | reverse complement strand
CGTGGTCGCCTGCCGCCGTACGCCAGCAGGCCGCGATCGATCGCCGATGGAGCCCTCTCCCAGCGTCGGGGGCGTCTGTTCGGAGCTGAGGTCGACCATGGGAGCGCAGGGGGACGAGGGGAGAACGTCGTCGGAGACACCGTGGCCCTGAGCCCGATTCGCGCGGCTCATCCAGCATCCCGCTGGTGGTCTCCCCCCGGCAGAGGGCGAGTCGCCCCGCGGTCCCGGAGCGATGCACGGAAACCCGATCTCGGTCAGGAGTGCCCGTCAGCCGCCGTGTCTCGTGCGGGGACGCCCGCCACGGGGTGAGCCGGATTCGAACACCCGTCTTCGGATCCAGCGGGGCGGATTCCGACATCGGGACCATGTCCATCCCCGCCATCGCCATGCTTGTGAGCCTGGGGTCCGCCGTCGCTGGCGCGCTCCTCGCCTTCGCCGTCGCCGAGCACCGCAACCGTCGAGAGCGCGCCTCCCTGGCCCGGGAGATGACCCGCCAGGTGCGCGAGCGCTACGAGGTCTACGTCCAGATGGAGGGACGCGTGCAGCGGGTGATCAATGAGTTCGATCGCTCCGAGACCGCCCTGCGCACCCGCCTCAGCGAGCAGACCCGGCAGATGCGGCGCCTCCAGAAGGCCCTCGATGCCCACGAGGGCGTGTCGACCAAGTTCGCTGAGAAGGCCCCGGTGGAGTCCTCCGAGTTCCCGCTCGAGGAGACCGGCCCCCGGGAGGTCGCGCAGTTCCAGGACGAGGTCGCCGCCTGGCGCGAGCGGATCCACGAGGCCACCCGCGAGAAGGAGGTGGAGCTCGAGCGGCAGACCACGGTGATCGACGAGCTCACCGCCCGGATCGAGTCCCTGCGCCCCCTCGAGGGCCAGCTGGGTGAGACCTCGAACCGCCTCGACGCGACCCAAGACGAGGCCCGCAAGCTCCGCGACGAGCTGGCCGGGGCCGAGCAGCAGCTGGAGGAGGCCCGTGAAGAGCTGACCAGCTCCACCGCGAAGCTCGAGGCTGCCGAGGCGCGGACCATCACGCTCG
>CAZEFP010000191.1:0-5486 GCA_964511565.1 uncultured Planctomycetaceae bacterium | reverse complement strand
GCACCGACCGGGACAGCGCGCAGGCCGACCTCGACGCCGCCCGCGCCGACGCCGAGACCGCCCTGGCGGAGCTGGAGGAGGCCGTCCAGCGGGGCGACCAACTGGCCGCGTCCCTCGAGGAGCAGACCGAGGCGCTCTCGGTCCAGGAGGAGTTCGCCCGTGAGGCGAGGGCCACCCTCGAGGCTCAGGTCGAGGCCCTCGAAGGCTCCTTCGAGGAGTCCGAGGCGCGCGCCGCTTCCCTGGAGGAGCAGCTCAGCGCCTCCAAGGAGGCCTGCGACCGGCTCGAGGAGTCCATGAGCTCCAGCGACGAGGAGCATCAGACCAGGGCAGCGGCTCTGCAGGCCGCCGTCGACGAGGCGCAGCAGCGCAGCGAGACGCTCGACCAGCAGCTCTCCGAGGCCCGCGAGGACCACACGGCCCTGGAGCAGGCAATGGCCGCAGCGGCCGCCGAACACAGCGCCGTGGCCGAAGGGCTCGAGCAGCAGCTGTCCGAGTCCAACGGTCGCTGCGAGCGGCTGGAAGAGGACCTGGAGGAGGCCGCTCGCCAGAAGGAGCAGCTGGAGTCCGAACTCGCGCTCTCCGAGGAGCGCGGCGAGGCGCTCCACGCCGAGCTGGAGGAGTCCACCCGTCGCTGCGAGCAGCTCGACGCCGACCTCGAAGTCAGCCGCAGCGCCCGCCAGGACCTCGAGGCGTCCCTCACTGCTGTGTGCGAGGAGCACGAGGCGAAGGCCTCGCACCTCGAGACCGCCCTGACCGAGACCCGCAACCGCTGCGAGCAGCTCGAGAGCGACCTCTCCGCCAGCCAGGCCCTGTGCGAGGAGACGGAGACGGCCCTCGCCTCGGCCAAGGAGGCCCACGACCTGGAGGTCGCGGCGAAGGAGACGGAGCTCACCGCCGCTCGAGCCGAGCTCGAGGGCCTCGGGCAAGCGCTCGAGACCTCCCGCCAGGAGGCCACCGAAGGCGCCCAGCGCCTCAGCGCCGCCGAGGAGGAGGCCCAGGCGCTCCGCGCGGCCTTCGATGAGGACCAGCAGGTGGCCGCCGGCTCGATCAGCGATCTGAAGAGCGCGCTGGCCGAGGCCCGCGAGGCCCTCGCCGCCTCCCAGGACGAGGCCACCGAGATCGCCGCGGACGCCGAGAGCCGGGCCGAGGCGGCCCGCGAGGAGGCCGAGGCCAGGGAGCAGGAGCTCGGCGACCAGATCCAGAGCCTCCAAGGCGAGCTGGACGGCGCCAACCAGCAGGCGCAGGACTTGGAGGTCGCGCTCGCCGAGGAGACGGCGGCCCACGGGGCCACGAGCGAGGCGCGTGCCCAGCTCGAGCAAGACCTGCGCGAGCTGAGCGAGGCCCTCGAGCTCGAGGGGGTTCGACTCGCGGAGGCGCAGGGTGAGGCCTCAGCGGCCGACGCCGCGCGCAACGAGGAGGTGGAGCGGGTCGCCCAGCTCTCCTCCACCATCGAGGAGCTCCAGGCCGAGGTCGAGCGCCACGCCGACATGGCCCGCGCCGCCGACGAGCAGAAGTCCTCCACCGAGGCCCAGCTCTCCTCCACCATCGCGGAGCTGGAGACGAAGCTCGAGGAGAACGGTTCACGTGCCAGCGCAGCGGCGGAGGCCTCCGAACAGCAGATCTCCGAAGTCTCGGCGCAGCGTGACCAGTTGATCGAGCGAGCCGAGAGCCTCTCGCTCGAGGTCGATGACCTCCGGACCGAGCTCAACGCCGCCGTGTCGGAGGCCCTCGAGGGTGAGAAGCTCCGGGAGTCCCTGACGGAGCATGCCGCCGGCCTCGAGAAGGACCTGGCCAAGGCCAGCCGCAAGCTGGAGAAGTCCCGGGCCGAGTCGGCGTCGTTGGCGACGGAGCGAGATCAGCTCTCCGAGGCCAGAGATGGCCTGCAGAGCGACTTCACGGCCCTGCAAGAGCAGCTGGAAACGGAACGGCGCGTGGCCGGCGATCAGACGGCCGAGCTCGAGAGCCATCGCGCCGAACTGAACGGTCAGGTGGAGTCCCTGCAGTCGGCGATCGACGCCGAGCAGCAGCGGGCCAGGGCCGCAGCGGAGGAACTCCAGGCCGTATCCGAGGAGCGGAAGGCCCTCGAAGCCCGGGTCGCCGACCTCGGGGCCCAGCGCGCCTCCCTCGAGTCGGAGCACGGTGCCCTCCAGGCCCAGCTCGCCGACGCCGAGGCCCTCAGCACCCGCCGTGGCAAGGAGCTGGAAGAGACCTCAGGGGAACTCCAGGAGGTCAATGCGGCCCTCGCCGAGGCAAGGGACACCGCCGCCAGCGCCGACCAGCGCGCGACCGAGCTCTCGACGCGGATCGACGAGCGCGAGGCTGCCCTGACCGCCGCCGAGGAGGCCATGACCGCCTACCGGGCGGAACAGGCCGAGGTGGTGGCCGAGCTCCAGCAGAACGAGGCGCGCCTCGCGAAGGAGCTTGGCGCCGTCAACGAGGAGCGCAGCCGGCTCGCCAGCGACCTCGAGAACATGGCCTCCGAGTCCTCCGAGCGCGCCCGCGCCCTCCAGGACGCCACCGCTGAGATCGAGCGACGCGCCAGCGAGATGGCCGAGGAGCGCGCGCGCTTCGAGAGCTTCGAGCAGACCACGGGCGCGGAGATCTCCGGACTCCGCAACGAGATCGAGGAGCGCCAGAAGGCGATCGAGGCCGCTGATGCCCGCCTCGCGGAGGTCCGCGAGGAGAAGAAGGGCCAATCCAAGGAGATCACAGCCCTGCGCTCCGAGGCCAAGAAGCAGGCGGCACGTCTCGCCAAGGCCGAGCAGCGCGCAGAGGAGCTGAGCGCGAAGCTCCAGGCCGTGAGCCAGAAGCTCTCCGAGCAGGAGAGCCTGGCGGACGACCTCTCGACGGCGCTCGACGCGGCGAACGAGCTCCTCGCGGACCGATCCGGCCTCCTGGAGGAGAAGGGCTCGGCGATGTCCGCCGCAGCGTCCATGCTCGCGAACCTCAAGCCGATGCTGGCCGCACTCGAGGACCAGCTCACCGACGAGGAGCGGGCGGAGAAGGCGAAGCGCGCGAGGAGCAAGAAGTCCTAAGGGCCACTTCTCCGCGCTCCCCTTACACATCAAAGACCGGCTCCAAGTCATTTGGAGCCGGTCTTTCTCTATTCACTGTTGCAGGGACTCCTGCTAACAGATAGCGTCTCGTCCCTGCCACCCACTGAGAGATTCACCCTACGCCTCCGCCCCCCATGACAGAGGCAGACTTCAGTAGCTAACAATGGCACAACGTAAACCCAAAGCCGGTAAGACTCGCTACCGCAGAACGGACGAGGAACTCATCGCTGATCTCCAGAAGCGAATCGAGGAACTCAAGCAGCGCAAGGCCGCCAAGAAGGTCAAGGCAGACCCCGCAGCGAAGGAGATGAACGCCGCCTTCAGGGCCCTCACCAAGGCCGTGGAGAACTCCAAGAAGTCCTCCGATGCCGAGCTGAAGCGCGCCCTGAGCGGTGCCCAGCGCATGCTCGCGGAGTACTACGAGTCCAAGGGGATCAGCGTCCCGAAGGCCCGCAAGCCCCGCGCTCGCCGCAAGAAGTGAGCGCGGCCGGCCCGCGGAGCCCCCGCTGCCCACCAGGGCAGCGGGGGCTCCGTGCGTTTCGGAGTCGAGCAGGCGGTGGAGCCCTCGGGGAGATCCTCCCCCGCCCTCTGGCCCCTCCCCGGTCCTGGATCGGGACGCCTCCAGGGGGCCCGAGGAGGCCCGCCGCCTCTCCTGTCCCGGCGCCCGCGACTTCCGCGCGGCTGCCCCTTAGGATCCACGCATGAGCGAGGGGGAAGCCACTTCAGGGAGCGCCGATCCCGTGGTCAGCGCCGGGGGCGTGGTCCTCGTCCGATGGACCGAGGTCGGCCCCCGCATCGCCGTGATGGAGTCCGGCGGGCTGGCGAGTCTGCCGAGGGCCGAGGTCGGGCCGGGCGAGAGCGCGGGAACCGCGGCCCTCCGTGCGGCGCTCGCCTTCATCGGGGGAGCTGCGAGGCTCCAGCGGACGCTGGGGGAGACGCGCGAGCACACCGAGGAGGGCCTGGTCCTGACCTGGTTCTGGCTGGCGTCGATGGCGCGTGGGTCCACCTCGCTCTCCGGCGGAGAGGCCTCCCCGCCCCCGGGCTACCGGCTCCACTGGATGGAGGTGGAGCAAGCCCGCCTGTCCCTGGCCTCGGAGGACGAGGCGGAGCTGCTCCGTCAGCTCCGCGCGGACGAGCTGCGTGGCAGGCCTCGGCCGCTCGCCTCGGCCGAGCGACGGGAGTTCGAGGCCGACCTCGCCCTGACTCGCGAGCGCAGCCTGAGCCATCCGGGTCCCCGAGCGGACCGGACGGATGGCGACGAGGGGGCTCGAGGGCTCCCCCCCGGCGCGCCTCTCCCACCTGAGGTGCTCGAGGAGGCCATGGATTTCGCCCAGCTGGAACTCCAGCGTGCCGAGGAGCGCCTCGCCCGCGGAGACCTCGAGGGCGCACGCCGCGCCCGGGCCCGGGCAGCCCGCGCCGGGCTCTTCGCCCTGGATGGGCCCGGAAGACGAGTGGAGTTCGCGCGGCTCTGGCGAGGGCTCTCCGAGACCACGCGCCAGGGGCTCGGGATCGACCGCTTCACCCCCGGCCTGCCCCCCCACCTCGAGGACCTGCTGACCCTGCACGACGCCGCCGAGGCCGAGCGCGAGGAGCTCCAGCGCGGCCGGGAGGTGGCCCGGGGCCATCAGGTGCGGGCCTCGCTCGCCCTCCTCGCCTCGGCGGCGGTCTTCACCTGGCTCGCCGCCGCGGCCCCCCTCGCCGCCGAGCGAGGGCTCGACGTGCCGGGGGTGTTCGCCGTGCACTTCGCCCTGCTCGGTGCCGTGGGCGGGTGGAGCGGCGGCGCCATCCGCCGCGTTCGGGGCAGCGAGGGCCACTCGGGCCCGACCGTCCCGTTCTTCGATGCCAGCCTCGGGGCCGCCGTCGGCCTCGCCGCCGGCGCGGCGCTGACCGCAGGGCTCACCAGCCTCGCGCTGGGCGGGCACCTCGCCTTCGTGTCCGCGTCAGCCTACGCGGCGGGCTGGGCGGGGACGGCCCTCTCGGCGCGCCGCTGACGGGCCGGGAAGACGACGCGAGGGTGGCTCACTCCTCCCGGAGCAGCGACTCGAGCCGGTCGATCTCGGCCTGGAGCTCCGCTGGCTCGCCGTTCCAGGTCCGCAGGAAGGCCTCGAACCGATCCCTGGCCAGCGTGTACTCCTCGTTGTCGATGGCGTCCTGCACCCCGTTGAGGGCGTCGAGAGCGCCCGTGACGTTGGCGTAGGCGGTCTCCACCACGGCGGCGCCCTCCGCGATGCCCTCACGCAGCTCCGCCTCCATCGCGGCGGCGCTCGCGTAGCCCGCCTGGGGGTAGTTCGCGTAGGCGAACTCGACGAGCTCTCGGCCGCTCGCATCCGCCCCCGCGATGACCGCGTCTCGCGCCGCCCCCGCGCCGCGCCGCGCGTCCACCCGCACCGCCGCGCCCCTCCGGTCCCGCGTCGCCGCCTCCGCCGCCGC
>CAZEFP010000190.1:0-6535 GCA_964511565.1 uncultured Planctomycetaceae bacterium | reverse complement strand
TCGCGGACGAGGCGGCCCCCGAGGTGGGGGCGGCGGCGGCGGCCCGCGCCCGGGCGCGCCCGCCACTCCCCAAGGCTCCTTCAACCAGGGAGGTGCGTGATGGCTTACATGCCCAAGCGCATCAAGCGCCGTCGCGTCTTCCGCGGCAAGATCAAGGGTCTCGCGACCCGCGGGAACCGGGTCTCCTTCGGCGACTTCGGTCTCCAGTCCCTGGACGCTGGCTGGATCACCGGCCGGCAGCTCGAGGCGAGCCGGATCGCGGCCAACCGCGCCACCCAAGGTGCAGCCAAGATCTGGATCCGGGTGTTCCCGGACAAGCCCATCTCCTCCAAGCCCGCCGAGACTCGGATGGGTAAGGGTAAGGGCGACATCGACTTCTGGGCGGCCGAGGTGAAGCCGGGGACCGTCCTGTTTGAGCTCGGCAACGTGACCGAGGACAAGGCGAAGCTCGCGTTCAAGCGCATCGCCCACAAGATGCCCGTCAAGGTCCGCATGGTCCGGCGTACGCCGACGACCTGATCGAAAGACATGAAGATCGAAGACATCCGCGCCAAGACGGACTCGGAGCTCGAGTTCGACATGACGAACCTCAAGAAGGAACTCTTCGACGCGCGCTTCCGCGCCTCGATGGGAACCGACGCCAATACCGGCCGAGTCCGGGACCTGCGCCGCACTGTTGCGCGCATCCAGACCGTTCTCCACGAGCGCGCCATCGGCGTCCGTGGCGCGGCCGCCAAGTGACGCACCCTTCGCGTAGACGCCCCATACGAATCCTTCCTCAGCCCATGGCCCCGTTCGCGGCGGCCACGAAGCGATGACCGACACCACCACCGAGACCAACTCCGAGCAGGCGCGCAACAGCCGCCGCGTGCTCGAAGGCATCGTCTCAAGCGACGCGATGGACAAGTCCATCACCATCCGCGTCGAGCGGAAGTTCAAGCACCCGAAGTACAAGAAGTACATCCGGCGCCACTCCAAGGTTCACGTTCATGACGAGAACAACGAGGCCGCCACCGGCGATCGCGTTGAGGTCATGGAGTGCCGGCCCCTCTCCAAGACCAAGCGTTACCGCTTGGTCCGCATTGTCGAGCGTCCCTCGCTCCCGGCCGGTGCTGTCAAGCCCGTCCAGGTGCAGGCGGCTGCCACGGCAGACGCGATGGGGGGTGAGTCCGACGGCTCCGAGGAGGTGAACTCGTGATTCAGATGCAGACCTACCTCGATGTGGCTGACAACACCGGCGCGAAGCAGGTGCAGTGCATCAAGGTCCTCGGCGGCACCCACCGGCGCTACGCCGGCCTCGGCGACATCGTCGTCGCCTCCGTCAAGAAGTCCATCGCGGGCTCCGAAGTGAAGCCCGGCACCATCGTCAAGGGCGTCATCGTCCGTGTGAAGCAGAGCACCCGTCGCGGCGACGGCAGCTACGTCCGGTTCGACCGGAACGCGCTGGTCCTCGTCGACGGCGAGGGCAACCCGAAGGGCACCCGCATCTTCGGCGCGGTGGCCCGTGAGCTCCGCGACCGCAGCTTCATGAAGATCGTCTCGCTCGCTCAGGAGGTCATCTGATGCACGTCAAGCGCGGAGACCAGGTGATCGTCATCTCTGGCAACGACAAGGGCAGCACCGGCGAGGTCGTCGAGGTCATGCTCAGCGCCAACCGCGTGGTGGTCTCGGGCGTCAACGTCCGGACCAAGCACGTCAAGCCGACCCAGGCCAACCCCCAGGGTGACCGAGTCGAGCGTGAGTTCCCGATCCACGCGAGCAACGTGATGCTGCTCGATCCCTCCACCGGCAAGGGCACGCGTAAGCGTCCCGCGTCGAACTAATCCACCCCACCCCAGCCCATCCAGGACCGACAACGACCGGTCCCAGCACAATGGCTGCACGCCTCAAAACCAAGTACGACTCGGAGGTCCGGAGCAAGCTCTCCGAGGCGTTCGAGATCAAGAACCTGCACGCGATCCCTCGCCTCGAGAAGATCGTCGTGAACATGGGCGTCCAGGGCGCCGTGGAGTCCAAGTCCAAGGTGGAGACCGCGGCCCGCGACCTGGGCACGGTCACCGGCCAGAAGCCCACGATCCGCAACGCCAAGAAGTCCATCGCCGGGTTCAAGCTCCGCGAGGGGATGCCCATCGGCTGCGCCGTGACGCTTCGCCAGGACCGCATGTGGGAGTTCGCGGACCGCCTCATCTCGGTCGTCCTCCCGCGTATCCGCGACTTCCGCGGGGTCAAGGACAAGCTCGACGGGCGGGGCAACTACACGCTCGGCATCTCCGAGCAGTCGATCTTCCCCGAGATCCCCTTCGACCGCATCGAGTTCCAGCAGGGCATGGACATCACGTTCGTGACCTCGGCCCAGACCGACGAGCAGGGCTACATGCTGCTCAAGGAACTCGGGATGCCCTTCATCGACCGCAGCAAGAAGGCCTGAGGCCAGCCACCAGGGCAAAGGAGAACAACAGCCATGATGACCGACCCCATCGCCGACATGCTCACGCGGATCAGGAACGCCAACCTGATCGGCCGCAAGTGCGTCGCCATGCCGGCCTCTCGTATGCGCGTGGGCATCGCCAACGTGCTCAAGGACGAGGGCTTCATCGAAGACTACGCCGTGGAGGAGGGGAAGCCCTCCAGCACCCTCACGGTCGACCTGCGCTACGGCGTGGATGGCGAGAAAGTCATCCGCTCCATTCAGCGGGTCAGCACCCCTGGCCGCCGCGTCTACGCCGGCCAGCGTGAACTCAAGCCCGTCCTTCGGGGTCAGGGAATCCACGTCGTCTCCACGCCGAAGGGCGTGATCTCGGACCGCAAGGCCCGGGAACTGGGCGTCGGCGGCGAGCTCCTCGCCGAGGTCTACTGATCACGCTTCACCGAGGAATCTGAAATGTCTCGTATCGGAAAAGCGCCCGTCACCATCCCCGGCGGCGTCGACGTCAGCGTCAAGGGACGCGACGTCAACGTGAAGGGGCCCAAGGGCAACCTCTCCATCACGCTTCGACCCGAGGTCGAGGTCGCCGTGGAGGGCAACACCGCCTGCGTCACGGTCAACGGCTCCGGAGCCGCCCGCGCCGCCCGCGCCTATCACGGCCTGACCCGCTCCCTCGTCAACAACATGGTCGAGGGCGTCACCAAGGGCTTCGAGAAGAAGCTCGAGATCGTCGGTGTCGGTTGGAACGCCAAGGTCCAGGGCAACAAGGTCGTCCTGAACATCGGCTTCTGCCACGACGTGCCCATCGAAATGCCCGACGGCGTGTCGGCCGAGTGCCCGAACCCCACGCAGATCGTCCTCACCGGGCCGGACAAGCAGAAGGTCGGCCAGACGGCCGCCGTCATCCGCGCCGTCCGTCCGCCCGAGCCCTACAAGGGCAAGGGCATCCGGTACCACGGCGAGTACGTGAAGAGGAAGGCCGGTAAGTCGTTCGGTAGCTGACGCGAGGCTGCATCAACATGAAGTCCACCCTTCTACTCAAGAACAAGCGCCGCGACCGGCGCGCCAAGAGCGTCCGCCGTCGTATCGGCAAGTACTCGGGCCGCCCGCGGCTCTCCGTGCACCGCTCCAGCAAGCACATCTCGGCTCAGGTCATCGACGACGAGTCCGGCAACACGCTCTGCGCGGTGTCGTCCACGTCGAAGAAGCTCGCCGACCAGCTCCAGGGCAAGACCAAGACCGAGAAGGCCGCCGTGATCGGCGCCGAGATCGCTCGTCTCGCCAAGGAGAAGGATGTCACCAACGTCGTGCTCGATCGCGGCTTCTCCCGCTACCACGGCCGCGTGAAGGCCCTCGCTGACGCTGCCCGTGAAGGCGGCCTCTCCCTCTGATCGCCGCGCGCGCACCAACGAACAACCATGAAGACTCACGTCGAATACCTCGACCACAGCGAAGTCGAAGAGGCTGGCGAGCTCGGTGAGCAGCTGCTGCAGGTCAACCGCTGCGCCGCGGTCGTCAAGGGCGGTCGCCGCTTCTCATTCTCTGGCCTCTGCGTCGTCGGCAACCGCGGCGGCGTCGTGGGCTACGGCTTCGGCAAGGCCCGGGGCGTTCCCGGCGCCATCGAGAAGGCCAACAAGGACGGCCGCAAGCACCTCCAGCGAGTGCCGCTGACCAAGGAGGGCTCGATCCCTCACGAGGTGATCGGCGAGTTCTGCTCGGCCCGAATCAAGCTCATCCCGGCCTCCGAGGGTACCGGCATCATCGCCGGCACCTCCGTGCGCGCCGTGGCGGAGATGGCAGGCATCAAGAACCTGCTGTCGAAGTCCATGGGGTCCACCAACCCGATCAACCTGGTCAAGGCGACGCTCGACGCCCTCGCCCAGCTCCGCACGCCGGAGCAGGTCGAGGAGCTCCGGGGCACGAAGCTCTGATCGCGCCGTACCTCCACCGAGACACCTAAGAAGACATGGACCTCAAGACTGTCTGCTCAAAGGGCACCAAGTACGCCTCCCGCCAGCGCGTGGGTCGCGGTACCGGTAGCGGCAACGGCAAGACCTCCGGTCGTGGCCACAAGGGCCGCGGTCAGCGCTCGGGCGCCAGCCGCCGTGCTGGCTACGAGGGTGGCCAGATGCCGATCTATCGTCAGGTGCCGAAGCGCGGCTTCACCAACGCGCGCTTCCGTACGGACTACACGATCCTGAACGTCGGCCTCCTGGACGCGTTCGAGGACGGCGCCACCGTCGACCTCGAGGCGATCCTCGCCAAGGGCCTGGCCTCCAAGAACACCGAGCTCCTCAAGCTCCTCGGGAACGGCGACCTCAGCACGAAGCTGACCGTCCGCGCCCAGCGCTTCTCCAAGACCGCACGCGAGAAGATCGAGAAGGCCGGCGGCACCGTCGTCGAGCTGGATGGTCGTGGCCGCGAGGCCGCCGCCAGCGACGCCTGATTTCCCCTCCCTTTCCCCCCTCGGCCACCACCGCACAAACCCAGTGGAGAACAACTTCCTCAAGCTGTTCAAGATCCCGGAGACCCGGCAGCGAATCTTTCGCACGCTGGGCCTTCTGATCGCGTACAGGGTCGGCTTCCAGATCCCCATTCCGGGGATGAGCCCCCAGTATCTGGACGAGCAGGCCAACGAGGGGATCTTCGGCCTTCTGTCCGCTCTCTCGGGGGGGGCGATCGGCTCTCAGACGATCTTCTCCCTCGGGATCATGCCGTTCATCTCGGCGTCGATCATCTTCTCGATGCTCACCAAGGTGTCGCCGGCCCTCGAGGCGGTGTCCAAGGAGGGCGCGGCCGGTCAGAAGAAGATCACCCAGTGGACGCGCCTGACCACGGTGCCCATCGCCCTGGTCCAGGCCATCTTCATCTACACGGGCGTGTTCCTCGCGCGCCCCGAGATGGTCGACCCGACCATGGCCGAGAACAAGGTCGCCCTGGCGTTCATCGTCATCGGCGCCCTGGTCACCGGCGCCCTGCTGGTGATGTGGATCGGCGAGCTGATCACCGAGTACGGGGTCGGGAACGGCGCCTCGCTCATCATCATGGCGGGCATCATCGCCTCGCTCCCGTCGAGCATCCTCAACCTGCGAGGCAGCGACGAGTTCTGGAACATCATGGTGTTCCTCCTGCTCGTCTGGGCCGTGACCATCTTCGTGGTGGTCTTCATGCACAAGGGCGCTCGCCGGATCCCCATTCAGTACGCCCGTCTGCAGCGCGGCCGCCGCGTCTATGGGGGACAGCGCCACTTCCTGCCGCTCAAGGTCAACATGGCCGGCGTGATGCCGATCATCTTCGCCTCGGTCCTCTTCGTGATCCCCGGCATCCTGTTCGACTGGGTCGGATGGGGCTACGGGACGCGGATGTTCCAGGACCCCACCGGGTTCGTCTACACGGCGATCTACCTGGTCCTGATCTTCTCCTTCTGCTTCTTCTGGAACCGCCTGATGTTCCAGCCCGAGGAGATCGCCAAGAACCTCAGGGAGCACGGCTCCTTCATCCCGGGCATCCGCCCCGGAGCGAAGACCGCCGAGTACCTGTCCAGCGTGCTGACTCGCATCACCCTCGCCGGCGCGGCCTTCCTCGCCGTCATCGCGGTGCTGCCGAACTTCATCACCAAGAACTCCAACCTGACCCTGGAGATGCGTTACTTCCTCGGCGGCACCAGCGTGCTGATCGTCGTGGGTGTCGCGCTCGAGCTTGTGGACAAGCTCCAGGCTCAGCTCGTCATGAAGGCCTACGACGGTGGGGCGGCTCCGAGCGGCCCTCCCGGAGGCGGGTCGGGCAAGCGCAAGGGCCAGGCCCGCGGCAACGCGTCCTGGACCAAGCGCGAAGGCGCTGCCGAAGGCGGTGCCGAGTAACAGCCCATGGCGAAGGAAGAACCGATCACCGTCGAGGCCATCGTCACCGAGGCTCTCCCCAACGCCCGATTCCGGGCGAAGCTGGAGTCCGGTCACGAGATCCTCGCACACGTCTCCGGCAAGATGCGGATGCACTACATCCGGATCCTCCCCGGCGACAAGGTGCCCGTCGAGATCAGCCCATACGACCTCTCGAAGGCCCGGATCACCTACCGGCACTGACTCTGGGGGGCTTCTTGCTGGCCCCGGG
>CAZEFP010000189.1:0-6545 GCA_964511565.1 uncultured Planctomycetaceae bacterium | reverse complement strand
GTGGTGGTCCCCATCGACGACGAGTGGGCCGCCAAGCTTCGCAAGGTGGACATGTCCTCCGATGAGCTCGGCGGCCAGATCGCCCACGGACCGGGCTGTGACGAGTGCTTCCACTCGGGCTACGCGGGCCGGACCGCCATCTACGAGTTCCTCCCCGTGACGGAGCGCATCCGGACGATGGTCATGGAGGGCGCCAGCGCCTCCGAGATCAAGCGGGAGCAGATCAACGAGGGCTTCCAGACCCTGCGCGCCGACGGGCGCAAGAAGATCATCCAGGGCGTCACCACGCCGGACGAGGTCCTGCGCGTCACGCAGCTCGACGTCTGAGCCGAGCTCGCGGACCACCACCCATGCCGATCTACGAGTACAAGGCCTACACCACCGGCGGCGCCACCAAGTCCGGCGTCATCGACGCCGACACGGAGCGGGACGCCCGGGCGAAGCTGCGGAAGGACAGCCTGATCGTCTCGAGCATCTCGGCGACCCGGGGCGGCAAGAAGGTCAAGAAGAAGTCCAAGGACGCCGGCGAGCCGAGCCGCCTCTCAAAGCTGCTGGAGTCGCGGACCGCGAACCAGGGACCCGGCGCCCGTGAGATCGACATCGTGGCGGGGATGACCCGGCAGCTGGCGACGCTCCTGGGCTCCGGCATCGCGCTCAACGAGTCCCTCTCCGCGCTCGTGGACCAGGCCGAGCAGAAGCGGGTCGAGACCCTGTGCCGGGAGCTCCGCGAGGACATCCAGCAGGGCGCCAACCTGGCCGACGCGCTGGTCAAGCACCCCGGCTGGTTCACGCCGCTCTACGTCAACATGGTCCGCGCCGGGCAGGCGGCGGGCAACCTGGACACGGTGCTCACGCGCCTCGCCGACTACATGCAGAGCCAGCGCGCCCTGCGGCGCAAGATCGTCGGCGCGCTGACGTACCCGCTGATGATGATCGGCATCGGCATGATCGTGGTCACCATCCTGATGGCCAAGGTCGTGCCAGAGATCACCCGGATGCTCATCGAGCAGAACAAGGAGCTCCCCCCCTCGACCCGCATCCTTGTGGGCGCGAGCGACTTCCTGAAGAGCTGGTGGTGGGCGGTCTTCCTGCTGATCGGGGTGATCTCGTTCATGTTCGAGCGCACCTACAGCAAGGGTGAGAACGGACGCCTGGTGATCGACCGCACCCTGCTCCGGATTCCCGTCGTCGGCGACCTGATGCGACGGGCGGCGGTGTCGCGCTTCACACGCACCCTCTCGACCCTGCTGCAGTCCGGCGTCCCTGTGATCCAGTCCCTGGAGATCACCCAGAGCGTCGTGGGTAACCGCGTCGTGGCCGACGCCACGGGGCATATCAAGGAGCGCGTGGTCGAGGGCACCGACATCGCCACGCCCCTGCGGAACAGCGGCGCCTTCCCCTCCACCGTCGGCTACATGGTCGTGGTCGGCGAGCAGTCCGGCGAGCTCGAGCAGATGCTCGACCGCATCGCCACCGCCTACGACGAGGAGATCGAAGTGGCCGCCGAGCGGTTCACGAGCCTCCTCGAGCCGATCATGATCGTCCTCTTGGCGGGCGTCGTCGGCTACATCGTCTTCGCCATCGTCCAGCCCATTCTCGACATCGGCCAGGTCTGATCGGACCGGCATGTTCACCGCACCGACACGGTGCCCACCCACTACCCACCATGAAGATCAACCGCCGCCACCTCGCGTCCCGGAGCGCAGGCTTCTCGCTCGCCGAACTGATGGTCGTCATCGTCATCATCGGCCTCCTCGCCACCGTGGTCGTCCCCAACGTGGTCAGCAAGCTCGGCACCGCCAGCATCTCCAAGGCCAAGGCCGACATCACCGCGCTCGACGGAGCCGTCGAGTCCTTCCAGATGGACAACGCGAGCCGCCTTCCCGACAGCCTCGAGATCCTCGTCGAGAAGGACGAGTTCGGCGCCAGCTACCTGAAGCAGACCGTCGTGCCCCGCGATCCCTGGGGCAACGAGTACATCTTCGAACCCGATGGGAATGGCGACTCCGGCTACCTCATCTGGACCTATGGCGCCGATGGCTCCCAGGGTGGCGAGGGCAAGAACATGGACTTCAACAACCAGATGATCCGCAACGGCGAGGTCTGAGGGTGCGTCGCGCGACCCCTCCCTTCGCACCCAGCAACGGCCATCGCCGTCGAGGGTTCTCCCTCGTCGAGCTCATGGTCGTGGCCGCGGTGATCGGGATGGGGACGTACATCATCTCCATCAGCTACGACGCCTTCGTCCCCAAGGAGCGACTCAACACCGCCGTTCGCTCTCTGACCGCCCTGCTGCGTGAGACCCGCAGCCAGGCCATCAGCCGCTCCCTCGAGTTCTTCGTGGAGTACGACCTGGACGGGGAGCGCTACCGGCGGGTCACGCCCTTCGTCCTCGGCGGCGGGCGCTTCGACGCCGAGGTCAACGATGATTCGGAGCGGGCCTACGGGAACTGGCAGCGGCTGCCCGATGGCGTCGAGTTCGAGGCCATCGCCATCGCCGGAGAGATCTACGACTCGGGCCCCGTGTTCGCCCGCTTCGACCCGCGCGGCGCGGCCTCGGACCACCAGATCGTCCTGAAGCAGCCCGCCTACGGGAACTTCTTCACCATCGAGATCATGGCCCTCACGGGGACCTTCAAGTTCCACCGTGACGTGTTCCTGCGAGAGGCCCCGGACGACGGAGACTTCCGGTGAGGGGGCCCGTGCGACCCGCCATGACGGCCCGCGCTGGCTTCACCCTCGCAGAGGCGGCGGTGACCATCGCCATCGTGGCCGTCGTGCTGACGGTCATGCTTCAGGGCCTCGAGGGCGCGAAGTTCAGCGCGGCCCACAACCGGGCCCGCAAGACCGCGTTCGAGCTCGGCTCGGAGATGATGGGGCTCATCTCTGCAGGGCTCTGGCAAGAGGAGATCGAGTCTGGCCTCACGGGCAGCTTCGCCGAGCAGGACGAGCCCGACTTCTACTGGGAGCTGGCCCTGGGCGAGGACGCCCTGCCAGAATCGACGGACGACGACGGCACGGAGCGGCCGTTCGACAACTACGCGGCCCGGCGAGACTGGGAGGACTCGCAGGACGACGACGAGGAGGACGACGAGGAGAACACCGAGCCGTTCGAGAAGGTCAAGCTGCGCGTCAGCTACCCGAAGTTCTCGGACTACCCTCAGGAGCTCGTCCTCGAGCGCTGGATCCGGTGGGACCAGGTCTACGGCATCTCCGAGGAGGACCTGCTCGCAGAGGAGCAGTTGGGCCAGGGAGCGGCCGGCGCCGGCGGTCCCGCTGGCGGACAGAACAGCCTGGACGGCGGAGGCCGATGAGCGACACCATGCGACACACCCAGAAGCCCACCGCGGCCGAACGCGGCTTCACCCTCGTGGAGGTGCTGCTCGTGATCGTGATCATGAGCATGATGTTCATGAGCATCTCCAAGCTCATGCAGGCCGCCCGCCGGACCCGAGACACCATCCACAACTTCCAGGAGATGCAGCTCGCCGGCCCGGCGGTCCTCGAGCTGATGATCCGGGACCTCCGTGGCGTCTTCACCACGAGCCGACCCCGCGACACCTGGCTGCAGGTCACCGACCGCACGGTGAACGGCCAGGACGCCGACCGGATCGACTTCGTGACCACCACAGATAGCCTGGTGGTCAACCTGAGCGACGGGAGCGACAGCGTCCGCGCCGACATCAACGAGGTCGGCTACATGATGCGCCCCAATCAAGACAACGATGAGTTCCTCGAGATCTACCGCAGGGAGGACTTCGGAGTTGACGAGGAGCCGTTCGAGGGCGGGTCATACATCTTCCTCTCGGACCAGGTGAAGGGCCTGAACATCGAGGTCTTCACCGAGGACGGCCCGGACGCCGAGCCCTACGACGGCTGGGGGCAGGACGCCGCGGACGAGGAGCTGATCGGGCTCCCCGCCTGGATCCGGCTCTCCCTGACCGTCGAGCTGAAGCCGCGGATCGACCGCGAGTCCATGGACTTCAGCGGTCGGGACCGGCGCACGATGACCTACACCAGGGTCGTCCGGTTCCCCGAAGCCCTCCGCGTGGCCGAAGGGGACATCCCTCGGCTCGCGCTGCCCCAGGCGCCGGGTGCCACCGCCTCTGACCCGGGAGCAGGCGGCGAGGAAGAGGTCGTCCCTGGCAGCGGCATCACGGCCACCGGTGGCCGCGGGAACACCAAGGGTGGCGGCGGTGGGAACAACCGCGGCGAGACTGGACCCCGCCTGAACGTGGACAGCGTCCGCAAGCAGTAGCGGCGCTCTCCGCCCGGAACGGCCCGTATCCGGGGGTTGGCCTCAGCCGCTCCCGCTCAGCTGAGCGGGGCGCCGAGCAGCTCGCGGCCGCCGAGGTACGGGCGCAGAGGCGCAGGCACCGTGACCGTGCCATCCTCGTTCTGATGGTTCTCCACGAGGGCGATCAGCATCCGGGTGGAGGCGGCGACCGTGTTGTTCAGGGTGTGGCAGTGGTGCACTTTCCCCTCCTCGTCGCGGTAGCGCAGGCCCAGCCGGCGAGCCTGGAAGTCGTGGAAGCGGGACGCGCTGTGGGTCTCGCCGTAGCTCTCCCGCGAGGGCATCCAGGTCTCGATGTCGAACTTCTGGATCTGGGGCTGCCCGAGGTCGCCTCCGCAGACGTTGACGACCCGGTAGGGCAGCTCGAGCGCCTGGAGGACCGCCTCGGAGTTCCCGAGGATCGCCTGGTGATGCTCGAGGCTCCGAGCCTCATCCGCCCGGTCGACCACCACCTGCTCCACCTTCTGGAACTGGTGGACGCGGTAGAGCCCCTTGGTGTCCTTGCCGTAGGTACCCGCCTCTCGGCGATAGCAGCTGGACTGGGCGACGAACTTCAGGGGTAGGTCCGCCCCATCGAGGATCTCGTCCTGGTAGAGCGCCGTCACAGGCACCTCCGCCGTACCGACGAGGCAGAGGTCATCTCGCTCATCGCAGCGATAGGCCTGGTCCTCTCCACCGGGGAAGTACCCGGTACCGACCATGGTCTCGCTCCGCACGAGGGTGGGGACCGAGAGCGGCGTGAAGCCCCTAGCGACCATGGAGTCGAAGGCGAACCGCATGACCGCGTGCTCCAGGAGGGACATGTCCCCCAGAAGCACGTAGTTCCGGCTCCCCGAGAGGCGGGCGCCGCGCACCGAATCGATCCAGTTGTGCGCCTCACCGAGCTCGCTGTGGGAGCGGGGCGCGAAGGCGAACTCACGGGGCTCCCCCCAGCGCTTGATCTCGACGTTGTCCTCGTCCGTGGCGCCGTCGGGGACGGCGTCGGCGGGGACGTTCGGGACGAGGAGCAGCTGGGCGTCCAGGGCCTCCACGACCTCCTTCTGGCGCGCCTCCATGGCCTTGAGCGCGGCCTTCTCCTGGGCCTGGGCCTCCACGAGGGCGGGGCGCTCCTCGGGGGTGGCGTTCGCGATCGTCTTCCCTGCCGCCTTCGAGCGGGACCGGGCCTCGTCCACCTTCCCCACCAGCTCGCGGCGTTCGGCGTCGAGCCGAAGGATCTCGTCCACGTCGCACGGGATGTGCTTCTTGGCGGCCCCCGCCTTCACGGCGTCGGGGTTGTTGACGATGAATTTCAGGTCGAGCACGTCGGAGGCCCACCACCTGGGGTGGGGCGCGAGGGGGTCAGGAGGGGGCGGGGGTCAGGAGCGCGCAGCCTCCGGGGCCGCGCGCGGGGACATCATCACTTCCAGTCGGACGTGATCTTGCCGAAGAGCCGGTTCTTCTTCTCCATCAGCTGCACTTCCGCGTCGCCGACCTTCGCCGGGATCTCCTTGTCGAGGGGCTTCCAGAGGGCCGCCCAGCCGTGCTTCTGCACCCCGTCCTGGTCGAGCGCGGGCTTGAGCTTCTCCGTCATGACGGCGCGCTTCCCGCCCTTCTTGCGGACGGAGGCCTCGGGGACAGGGACCGCGCCGTAGATCCGCTCGTAGGCCTCGCCGCCGGCCCCGAGCACGCGCACGGACGTGCCGTCCATGGCCACGCCGCTTCCAGAGGCCTCGTACTCGAAGTCGAAGGTGAAGGGCGCCCCGCTCTCCACGGTCACGTTCTTGCCCTCGATGACGTCGTAGACGGGCATGTTGTCCGTGGGGAGGATGACGGCCTTCATCATCTGCATCTTCTTGCCCTTGCGGACGAGGCCGAAGCAGAGCTCCCAGCGACCGATGGGGACCTCGACCTTCTTGCCCCCCGAGATGTCGATGTAGGTGTTCTCGAGGTCGGCACCGATGCCCTTGAGGACGAAGTAGTCCGGCTTCAGCCCCTTCGACTTGAGCTGCACGGTGCCGGTCTTGAACTCGAAGGGCTCCGCCTTCAGCTCCACCCCTCCATTGACCGCCTCGAGCTTGTGCCAGCCCGCAGCGCCGAGGTTCACGTACTCGGAGAAGGGCTGGGCCTTCTTGGCACCGCCGATGCGGATGGAGTCGAACTCCGGCTGGTAAGCGTCCTTCACCATCCCGAAGTGCGGCCAGCGCTGGGGCAGGGAGCCATAGATGCCGTCGATGTTGTCATCGACGATCTGCACCGACTCCCCGGCGATCTC
>CAZEFP010000188.1:0-6569 GCA_964511565.1 uncultured Planctomycetaceae bacterium | reverse complement strand
GAAGAGCGTCGCGAGGAAGAAGGCGACGACGAAGAAAGCGGCCGCCCGCACCTCGAAAGCTGCCGCGTCATCGGCCAAAAAGAAGCCCGCGCGCAAGACCACGGCCCGCAAGAAGCGGAGCTAGCGCCCCCCTCCCATGACCCAGCCCCGCGAACTCAGCCTGCCCGCCGACCCCGAGGCGGCCCTCACCGCCCTGCGCGAGGCCTCCGCCGAGCACCACGTGGTCGTTTTCAAGAAGTCGCCGATCTGCCCCACGAGCACCCGCGCGGAGTTCGAGTTCAAGCAGTGGCTGAAGGACCTCGACAGCGCCGATCCGGTCCGCATCGTCTGGATCGACGTGATCGCCGAGCGCCCCCTCGCCCGGGGCCTCACCGCCGCCCTCGACGTGGAGCACCAGTCCCCCCAGGCCCTGTGGTTCACCGGGGGTGACCTCGCCTGGCACGACAGCCACGGCGCCCTGACCTGCGCCCGCTTCACCGAGGCGAACGGGGCCTGAGGGATGGCGCGGGCGCGCGGGGGCGCCCAAAGTGGGGCCATGAACACCTCACGTCGCCAGTTCCTCGCCGCCACCGCCGCCCTCCCCCTGACCACGCTCCCCGCGCTCGCGGGCGAACAGGAGCCGTCTCCCGCGCCGCGGCTCCGGGCCACCGTCATCCTCGTGCGGCACACGGAGAAGGCCAAGAACGACCCGCGTGACCCCGACCTCTCCGAGGCGGGGCGCCAGCGGGCCGAGGCCTTCGCCAGGATGTTCGCCGCCGCCGGCGTGACGGGGCTCGTGCACAGCGAGTACAAGCGCACGCGGGACACCCTCGCGCCGCTCGCGAAGGAGCGGGAGCTCGAGAGCGAGACGATCCCCGCCAGGGACATGGACGGCCTCATCGCCCGGCTCGTGGACGCCAAGGGGACGGACGTGATCGCGGTCGCGGGCCACTCCAACACGATCCCCGCCATCGCCGCTCGGCTGGGGGTGACTCTCCGGGACCTCACGGAGACGTCCATGAACACCCGCGTCCCCGAGGGGCACCTCCCCCACGACGCGTACGACCGGGTCCACGTGCTCACGCCCGGCCCCGAAGGCGCCCGGGCGCTCGAGCTCCGCTACGGCAACCCGACGCCGGCCGCCAAGGAGGGCGAGGGCCGCTGACCTGGCAGGTCTCCGGGCTCGGCTGGCCCGCTGGGCTCAGTTGGCGGGGAGCAGGGGGCGCAGGGTGCCCCCGTAGTTCTCGTCGTCGAAGCCCACGTAGACCGTGGGCTGCTGGTTCTCGAAGCCGAGGGTCACCGACTCGGCCTTGAAGCCGTCGATGGTGGCGACCCGGGTGGGCTCGGGATCGAGGTCGATGGTGGCGCCCCCCTGGGCCGGACGGATCCGGCCCACGCGCCAGACCGAACTCCGGAAGGGGCCGAAGTCCGGATCGCCGGGCAGGCCGGCGGCCTCCGGGTCGAACGAGGCCACGGTGTAGATGCGGCCACCGGGGTCCACCTCGAGCCCCACCACGCCTCGGACCATGTTCTGCGGGTCGGGGTTGTCGAGGGTCACCGACTGGAACGCGCCGAACTGCAGGGTCCCCGGATTGAAGGGGGCCCAGTTCAGCTGGGTCGACGGCTGGTTGTCCGCTCGCTCGGCGTAGAGGAAGTAGAACTGGTTCTGCACCCGCGCCACCGCGGTCCCCTCCACGTTGGAGATCGGGACCGGCCAGTCCACCTCGGTCTCGATGTCGATCTCGTTCCCCGTGAGGCGAGCGCGGAAGATGCGGGGCGTCCGGTTCGGGTCGTCGTCCCCGCTCTCGCAGAGCAGGTAGCGGTCGCTCCCGCCGATGCGCGCCACGCTCTCCAGGTCGTTACTCGGCTGGGTCGGCCAGTTCATGCGCAGGGGCTTCCACAGGACGCCCCGCGGATCCTCGGGCGACATGACGAGGCTGACCCGGGGCCGGTTGAGCTCCGCGGGCTCGTCCTTGGCGTCGTGGACCGCGACGAACACGTCCATGCCCGCGTACTCGAGGCCGCTCAGGTCCGGCAGGTACGAGACCTGGAAGAAGCCGCTGGTCTGGGGCGCGGTGCTGGTCGCGAGGAGCAGGAGCCCCCCGCAGCAGGCGGCGCGGGTCAGGAGGCCGCGGAGGGGGGTCGGGGCGCCTGGGGTTGCGGGACGGCTCATGGAGATCGGCAGGGCTGGAGATCGGGGGAGGACGTGTCCGAGGTTAGTCCGCGAGCCCGTCACCGCTGCCCCTCCGCCGGATCTCGTCTCATTCCTGGATGAGGCGCGACAGGAATGGCTCAGGGGCGGGGGTCCGCCCCGGCGGCGTCGGACCCGCCGCCCACCCGGCTCTCCGCCATGCCGGCCCGGAGCCAGAGGATCGCCACCACCACCAGGAAGGTCGGCAGGATCTGGACCAGGGACTCGAAGCGCGCCTCGGCGAGGTCCTTGCCCGGCGGCATGAGGGGCCGCTGCCACGCGATGACCCCCATCTCGAGCGCCGACAGCGCGCCGAGCAGGAGGACCTCCCGCCGGCTCCCCACCACGCTGGCGAGGAGCGTCACCAGCACGAAGTTGATCACGTTCACGTGGGCGGGCTCGCCGTTGCCCCAGGCCAAGGATCCCACCAGGAGCGCGAGGCCCCAGACGAGGAGCGACCCGGCGAGCGCACCCTTGCCGCGCCGAACGAGCGCCAGCAGCCCGAGGCAGAGGAGCGCGCAGGCGCCGTTGGAGAGCGCGACCCGCCCCACGTACTTGGCCTCGAAGCCCTCGCCGAAGAGGAACAGCGGCGCCGTGAGCAGGGCCGCCGCGAGGATGAGTCGCAGCAGGGTGCGGAGGAAGGCGTCCTGGGTCGTGGGGCGGTCCATGAACGGCAGTCTAAGGCCACGCTCGTTTCGAACGACCCGCCTGATTCCCGGGCTCCGCGCTCCAGGCCCCGGGCCCCGGCGGGCACGGGACTACTCTGCCTTGAGTCGCCAGCTCAGGGAGAGCGCCGGCGGCTGGTCCGTCTCGCCCAGCTCCGCCCGGAGCTCATCCCCGACCCGCGTGTAGCGGATCCAGGTGGGCAGGCCCGTCCCCTCGCGCTGGAAGAGCACCGACCCCGCCGTCTGCTCGACGGCCTGGAAGGGCGTCGGTGGCTCCCCCGACGGCTGGGCCTGGAGCACCACGGCGTCGCCGTCGCGCTCGATCCGCAGGAACTCGAAGCTGCCGCCCTCGCGCTCCCCGGGGATGTAGGTGCGCGCCACCGCGTGGAGCGCGCCCGCGGCCTCGGGGAGCCAGACCTCCTCGATGGTCATGGCCGTCCCCTCCCAGGTCATCTCCCCGAGCCAGTGGCCCGGCAGCCACTGGAAGACGTCGGCGGGGAACTGGCGGCGGGTCCCGAAGACGTGGAGCTCTGCGCCGATGAGCAGGCCCAGGTCGGCGCGCCCGTCCCCGTCCTGGTCCCCCACTCGGAACACCTCGCGGCCCAGCCCCGTGGCGGTTCCCGGCTCGCCGTAGATCCCCATGATCACGGCGCCCGTCGCGCCGGAGAAGACCCAGACGCAGCCGGACTCGATCATGGAGACGGACCAGGGCTTCGACTCGAGCTTGAGCGCGGCCGCGAGGCTCATCCCTTCGAGCTCGATCGCGTCGACCCCCAGGTTCTTCGCCTGCGCGGCGTCCGGGAGGTTGAAGTTGCAGTCCCCCTGGGCGAGGTCGGCGACACCGTCCCCGTCCACGTCCCCCACCATCCGCACCGAGACGTCGTCCGGCAGGTAGTCGGGGCCCGTGCAGAGGATCGGATCACCTGCCGCACTGAAGTGGATCTCCGTCTGGGAACCGATGCTTCCGCCAAGCTGCAGCACGCCGTCTCGCTTCCCGTCGCCGTCCAGGTCACCGTCGAAGGTCCAGGTGCCCCGAGGCTCGGCCGCGTCCGCCATGGGCTGACCGGTCTTGCCAGAGATCCAGGTGGGGCCCAGGTTGCGGCGCCCGCGGTCGACGAGCAGGTCGTCCACCCCGTCCCCGTCACGGTCGTCCGCGGCCTGGAGCCGGGCCATGTTCGCCGGGACCTTGCAGCGCCAGAGCCGCTTGCCGGTGGCGCCGGAGACCGTCTTGACCAGGCCCCCTGAAGGGTCACCCATGGCCACATCGGCCACGCCGTCGCCGTCCAGGTCGCCGGCCCAGGCCACGAGCGTGGGCGCGATCTTCAGGGTCGACGTCGTCCAGCGCCGGGTCCCGTCCTTCGAGTTCACCACCTGCACCGCGACGCCGCCGCCCGAGGGCGCGACGATCACCACCTCGGGCGCGCCGTCCCCATCCAGGTCCGGCCCCACGTCCCAGGCGCCCGGGTGACCGAGCTCCACGAGGGTGAGGAACGGTCCCCCGTCCCCGCCGCGGCGCACGAGCAGGACCCGGTCGAGCTCCACCACCAGCTCGGTGAGGCCGTCGCCGTCGAGGTCCCCCACCGGCCTCACCTCCGCCCCCCTTGAGACGCCCACCGAGTAGAGGGAGCGCTCGGCTCGGACCACGTCGGAGAACGGGTCGTGGGCCTGGATCAGCGGGGCGCTGGCGGCGAGGAGGAGGAGAGAGATCATGTTCTTGGGGAGTGCGGCGCGTCCCCTGAGGGTATCGACCGGCGAGCGGCCCGCGCTCAACTGTGCTAGACCAGCGGCATGCTCCAGCGCCTCCTGCTCCTCGCGAGCCCGCTCATCCTCGCCTGCTCCACCGCCTCCGAGGCGCGCCCCGCCGACCCCGCCGCAGGGGGTGCGGAGGCCCCGAACGTGGTCTACGTGATGAGCGACGAGCTCGCCTACTTCGAGCTCGGCCACATGGGGAACCCGTACATCCGGACGCCCAACGTCGACCGCTTCGCCGCTGAAGGCATGCGCTTCACCCACGCGTACGCGGGCTCGCCCGTGTGCGCCCCCCTGCGCTGCAACCTGATGACCGGGATGCACGCGGGACACGCCTCGGTCCGGGCCAATGACGGGGGCACCCCGCTGCGCGCCGGCGAGCCCACCATCGCCTCCATGCTCAAGGACAAGGGCTACGCCACGGGCGGCTTCGGCAAGTGGGGCTGCGGCGGGCGCGACTCCACCGGCGTCCCGGAGGAGCACGGCTTCGACACTTTCTTCGGGTACTACGACCAGGTGCACGCCCACTCCTTCTATCCGCCGTACCTGGTGCGGAACAGCGAGGAGGTGCCGCTGGCGGGCAACGTCGGCGGCCGCACGGGCGAGACCTACTCGCACTACGAGATCATGGACGCGGGCCTCGACTTCATCCGCGAGAACAAGGACCGGCCCTTCTTCTGCTACCTGCCCATCACGCCGCCCCACGGCATGTACGACATCCCCGCGGACGACCCGGTGTGGGCGCTCTACGCGGACGACGAGTGGATGAAGCGGGACGACGTGAAGCAGGACGTGAAGAACTACGCCGCCATGGTCAGCCTCGTGGACCGCAACCTGGGCCAGGTGCTCGAGCTCCTGGACGAGCTCGGCCTCGACGACAACACCGTGGTCTTCTTCACCGGGGACAACGGCGGCCAGGACCGCTTCCGCTCCCCTGACCACCCGCGGGGCTTCTTCGGCCCCAACGTGGACCCGCGCACGGGCGTGGAGTTCCGGGGCGGCAAGGGCAACCTCTTCGAGGGCGGCCTGCGCATCCCCTCCATGGCCCGCTGGCCCGGGCACATCCCCGCCGGGACGGTGAGCGACCTGGTCTTCTACCAGCCCGACGTACTCCCCACCATCGCCGCGCTCACCGGCGCGACCTCCCCCGAGGGCATCGACGGCATGTCCATCGCGCCGACGCTGCTGGCCTCCGGCGACCAGCCGGAGCACGACTTCCTCTACTGGGAGTTCGGCAGCCAGCTGGCCGTGCGCATGGGCGACTGGAAGGGGCTGCTCTCCCGCAAGGGCGGCGGCGGATGGGACGAGGTGCTCGCGGGCGGCACCGGGACCTGGACCCTCTACGACCTCGCAGGCGACGTGAGCGAGGAGCGCGACCTCGCCGCCGAGCACCCCGAGCGCATCGCCGCCATGGCCGCCATCGCCGCCCGGGAGTTCACCCCCGCCCGTCCCGGCACCTACCACGACCCCGCGCGCACCCGCCACGAGAAGGACCGCGACGCCAAGTGGGGCACCTCCCCCGACCGCCCCGCGCCGAGGAGGCCCAAGGGCAAGCCCAACCGGCTCAAGGGCAAGGACCTGCTGCCCGCCGCCGACATGACCGTCGTCTCCTTCAGCAGCCAGAACGAGGCCAACGGCAAGCTCGCCGCCCGCGCCATCGACGGGGACCCCACGACCATCTGGCACACGCGCTTCTCGGACGTGCTGGCCAAGCACCCCCACGAGCTGGTCCTTGACCTCGGCGCCGTGCGCGCCGTCACGGGTCTGCGCTACCTCGCCCGCCAGGACGGAGGCTGGAACGGCGCCTTCGCCGAGACCGAGCTCTACCTCTCCACCGACCCCGAGCGCTTCCCGGAGGCTCCGGCGGCCACCACCACCTTCAAGCGCCTGCGCAAGAGCCAGGCCCTCGACCTCCCCGCCCCCGTCCCCGCCCGCTACGTGCGGGTCCGCGTCCTCTCCGAGAACAAGGGCGGCCCCTGGGCCTC
>CAZEFP010000187.1:0-6583 GCA_964511565.1 uncultured Planctomycetaceae bacterium | reverse complement strand
CGCCAACAGGGCGTAGTTCCCCGTCATCTCGCTGCCCATCACCACCGCCGCGATGGGGACCTTCGCGACGCCCGCGAAGAAGCCGCCCATCCCGACGAGGGCGAACTCCGCGGGGTCGAGGTCGAGGGCAGGGAAGATCGTGTCGGCGCCGACGCCGACGGCGGCGCCGAGCACGGCGCCGAGGCTGAGGGCCGGGGCGAAGAGGCCGCCCGCTCCGCCCGACCCGGCGGTGACCGCGGTCGCGAGGACCTTGGCCACGATGAGCAGCGTGAGCACCTTGAGCTCCAGCGCGCCGGAGAGCGCGGACTCCACCAGCGAGTAGCCGCTGAAGGCCACCCCCGGGCCCTCGACGATCGGCCGCAGGGCGAGGGCGATGGCGCCCACCAGCAGCCCGCCGAGGGCGGGCCGCACGACGCCGGGCACCAGCGGCAGGCTCCGGAAGACGCGCTCCACGGCGCGGATCCCGTGGACGAAGAGCCAGCCCACGGCCGCGGCGAGGATGCCGAGGACGATGTACCCGCCGATCTGCTTGAGCCCGCCGAAGGAGAGGTGCTCGGCGACCTCGCGCGGGATCATGACCGCGCGTTCCTCGCCCAGGATCGCCGCGAAGGTGGCGTAGGCCACCGAGGAGGAGACGACGCAGGGGATGATCGCGTCCCCTTCGAACTCCCCGCGCCGATACATCACCTCGGGGAGGAAGAGCGCGCCGCCCAGGGGAGAGGCGAACATGGCCCCGACCCCGGCGCTGCCCCCCGCCATCAACATCAGGCGGCGGTCGCGGTCGGAGAAGCCGAGTCGGTCGGCGATGGTGCTCCCGATGGCCGCGCCGATCTGCGAGATGGGCCCCTCGCGTCCCCCCGAACCACCGGAGCCGATGGTGAGGGTCGAGGCCACGGCCGTCACGGCGGCGACCCGGCCGCGGACCCGCCCCTTCATCCGGTGGAAGGCCCGGATGACGGCGTCGGTCCCGGCGCCATCGCGCTCGGTGCCCGCGAGGTGAACCGTCAGCCCCACCAGCAGCCCGCCGAGCGCGGGCAGCGCCAGGACCAGGAGGGGATTCGCGCTCCGCAGGACGCCGCCCTCCGTCGTCCCCGCCACGCGACCGAAGCCGAACTCGGTCGCCGCGTCCACGAGCTCGGTGAACGCCGAGGCCGCGATCCCGCCGAGGACGCCGATGACCGCCGCCAGGGCGATCCACTTCGTGAAGCCGCGCAGCTGGAGCCAGTCGCCCGCCCCCGAGCGACCGCCGGAGGGCTGCTCGCCGCCCGAGGGAGCCGCGGCCCCAGCGCTCAGGTGATCGCTCATGACTCGGTCGTCCTGGGCCAGAGGTCGTCGCGGCGCTCCCGCATCTGCTGGATGACCTCGGTGAAGACGTCGTCCTCACCGAGGGCGCTCATGGCGTCGACGTTGAGCTGGCACACCGCGCACACCGGCCGCGCGCCGCGGTAGCTCATGATGTCCATCTCCTCGAGGATGACGTCCTCGAGGCCGTGGGCTGCGGCCTTGAGGGGGACGCCGTCCTCGTCGAAGCCGAAGAAGAACTTCACGTCCTTCGGCGACCGGCGGCAGAGGTAGCAGCGATCCTGGCCGTCGCCGACGGCGTTGAAGTAGCGCTGGAACTCATCCTCGAGTGACACGGCGGGAGTCTACCCCCGGGGAGGCCCCCAGCGGGACCCGTCCTCAGAGGAGCTCCCCCTCGGGAACACGCTCCACCTCCAGGGGCCGATCCGCCCGCGAGGTGATGCCGTACACCAGCTTGATCGGGTCATCCCCGAAGACGGCCTTCAGGCCGCCCAGCTCGTTCTCCAGGGTCGCGGTGGAGCGGGCGCCGCTGGGGACGACGACCGCCGCCACCGTGCGCTCGTCCGCGGTCCGGCCCACGGCGCGCACGTACTTGCCCTCGAAGCGGCCCACCTCGACCAGCTCGGAGCCGACGATCTCCGCGGCCTCCCGGCGTAGGTGGTCCATGACGAAGTCCACCCGGGCGTCGTCGAAGAGCGCGTCCATCTGTGGCCGGACGAACTCGGAGAGGACCCGCTCGCCGCGGCCGGCGTGGACCAGGGAGAGGTGGGGCTGGAGGAAGCGGAAGTGGAAGGCGAGGAAGCGGTCCGAGATGCGGTAGCGGCCCTTGCGGGAGCGCAGGGGGTCCGGGTCGGTGATCGGGACCTCGCGGTCCACGAGCCGCAGCTCCCGGAGGACGTGCAGGTACTTGCTCGCGGTGGGGGAGTCGACGCCCACGTTGACGGCGATGTCGCCGATGCGGCTGGCCCCCTTGGCCACGGCAGCGAGGATCGAGTTGTAGGTGTGCGGCGTGGTGAGCTCGGAGCGGAGCAGGAACTGGACCTCGTCGAAGAGGTAGCCCTCTGGCCGCAGGATCTCCGTGACGATGTTGTCCTCGACGCTCTTGCTGTCGTCGAAGCGTCGCAGGTAGGCGGGCATGCCGCCGAGGATGGAGAAGGCCTCGATGCGCTGGCGCACCGACCAGCCCGGGAAGAAGTTGAGCGCCTCGGTGGGGCGCAGGGGCTCGAGCCGCCGCTGGCCCGTCCGTCGGCCGAAGAGCGGCGACCGCTCGGCGAGGACCTCCTTCTCCATGAAGGACACCTGGCTGCCGCACAGCACCAGCATGAGCGACGAGCGCTTGCCGCGCGTGTCCCAGAACTGCTGGAGCTGGCTGGGGAGCCCCTTGGTGGAGTCGCACAGGTAGGGGAACTCGTCGAGGACGAGGATCAGCCGCTCGTCCCCGGCGCGCTCGGCGGCGAACCCGAGCGCCGCGCTCCAGTCGGGGAGCTCGATGCCGTCCAGCAGGGAGTCGCCCCCCAGCCCGTCCTTCAGGGCCTCCTTGAAGGACCGCAGGTTGTCCTTCTCGCGGACCTGGGCCGCCAGGAAGTACACGGCTCGGTGCTCCCCGGAGCACAGGCGCTGCAGGAGCTCGGTCTTGCCGACGCGGCGCCGGCCGTAGAGCACGAAGAACTCGGGCCGGCCGGAGGCTGCGAGCTCCTCCAGGACCTTGAGCTCGTCCTCGCGTCCGATGAACTGGGGCTCCCCTCCGACGGTCATGGGCAGAGGATACGCCCCGGGGGTCAGACTCCAGCGGCCTGAATCGCCCCGATCCAGGGGCCCGGGTCGTCGATGTAGGGGAAGTGGCCCCAGTGCTCCGCCCGCTCGGTGGGCCACTCGGCCCCGAGGGCGCGCAGGGCGGCGTCGTGCTCCTCCTCGTCGGTGAGCTCGTCCTGACCGCAGAGCCACACCCGGATGTCGTCGATGGCCGGGGGGCGGCCGGCGAGGGCGCCCTCCAGGGACGCGAGCCAGCCCGCGTCCACCCACTCGTAGAGGTGGGGGTACGCGGAGCAGGTGGCGATACCAGAGAAGAAGGCCCGGCGCTCGTCCGCGTCGAGAGGGGAGAAGAAGTGCTCCTGCATGAAGCGCTCCTGCTCCTCGGGGTCCGCGAGGCGGCTCTGATCCTGGACGCCGCTGCTGGCGTCGCCGGCGCCACGGGCCCGAACGGTCTCCCAGGGAACGGCCCCCTGGATGATGGAGGGGAGGTCCGGGACGTTCGCCCTCGCTCGCAGGGCCAGGAGAACGAGACTCCCGAACCCGGTGGCATAGAGCAGGGGCTTCGAGTGGGACAGCCGGTAGACGTCGACCTGCAGCTCGACCTGCTCCATGAAGGCGTCGAAGCTGGGCGCCAGCGGGCGCCCCTCGAAGCCGGGGTACAGGACCTCCTTCAGGTCGAACCCCAGACCGCGGCAGGTGGCGCGGGCTCGGTTCAGGCGGCAGAGCGAGTGGCCCATGTCGCCGAGGACGAGGGGACCGCGGCTCATCGACGCGCCTCCATCGGGGGGCGCGCCTCGAATACAGCGCCGTGGGCCATCTCCGTCGATACCAGCATCGCGCGAACGTTCGATGGGGCCAGCGAGGTGGAGGCGTCGAGCGCGCTTCCGTCGCGATCGGGGTGAGATCTTGAGAGCCTTCCTCGAACAGCTCTCCGAGGCCAACCCGGCGGGGTCGGGCTCAGGGCGCTCCTGGGTCTTCGTGCCGTACGACCAGCTGACGCACCGGGTGGGCCCGCTCGCGAAGCTGAGGCCCTCGGAGGCCGGGATCGTGATGGTGGAGTGCCCGGCCAAGGCCAGCCGCCGTCCTTACCACAAGCAGAAGCTCTTCCTCGTGCTCGCCAACCAGCGCCGGTTCGCCCTCGAGCAGGCGGCGCGGGGGGTGGAGGTGCGCTATCTGGTCGCGGGGGAGGGCGAGGGTTACGCCGAGCCCCTGCGCGCCGCGGCGGCGGAGCTCGGACCCCTCGTCCACATGGAGCCCGCCGAGCGCGAGCTCCGGGCGGAGCTCGAGTCGCTGGTGGTGGAGGGGCTCCTCGAGGTGCGGCCCCATGAGGGCTGGCTCACCACCGCCGAGGACTTCGTTCAGGGGACCGGCGCCGAGGCTCCCTGGCGCATGGACCGCTTCTACCGCCATGTCCGCAAGCGCACCGGGATCCTCATGGACCGCGCGGGCAAGTACGAGGGCGGCAAGGTCAGCTTCGACGGGGAGAATCGCCTGCCATGGCCGGGGGACCCCCCGGCCCCCAAGGTGCCCCGGTTCCGCCACGGGGACATCGAGCGCGAGGTCGCCGAGCTCATCGAGGAGCGGTACGCCGACCACCCCGGGGCGCTGGACCCCGGCGCGATCCCGACCCGCGCGACCCACGCGACGAAGGTGTGGGCGTGGGCGCAGGAGGAGTGCATGGACTCCTTCGGTCCCTTCGAGGACGCCATGAGCCGGGAGGAGGACAACCTCTTCCACACGCGCATCTCGCCGCTGCTCCACCTGCACCGGCTCCTTCCCCGGGAGGTCGTCGATGACGTCGCGTCCATGGACGCGCCGATCGCGTCCCGCGAAGGGTTCATCCGACAGATCCTCGGGTGGCGTGAGTTCGTGCGGCACGTGCACCGCGCCACGGACGGCTTCCGTGACCTGCCCGAGAGCGTCCGACTGGAGCGTCCGCCGGCGGAGCTTCGCGGTGCGGCCCCCAGCGCGCTCGGTGCGGCCCGCTCGCTCCCGGAGGCCTATTGGGGCAAGACCTCGGGCCTCGACTGCCTCGACATCTCCGCGGGCCGTGTCCTGCGTGACGGCTACGGCCACCACATCGAGCGGCTCATGGTCCTCGCCAACCTCGGCACGCTCCTGGACGTGTCGCCCCGCGAGCTGACCGACTGGTTCTGGGCGTGCTACGTGGACGCGTACGACTGGGTGGTCGAGCCGAACGTCCTCGGCATGGGCACCTTCGGGGTGGGGGAGGCGATGACCACCAAGCCCTACATCTCCGGCGCGGCGTACATCGACCGCATGAGTGACTTCTGCGGCGGCTGCGCCTTCCATCCGAAGAAGACCTGCCCGATCACCCGGCTGTACTGGGCCTACTTCCAGCGGCACGCCGGCTCGCTCGAGGGCAACCAGCGGGTCTCCATGCCCCTGCGGTCCCTGGCCAAGCGGGCGCCCGACAAGCGGGCGGCGGACGAGCGCATCTTCGAGCACGTCCGGGAGGTCCTCGAGAACGGTGAGCGGCTGACCCCCGAGGGCGTCGCGGCCGTGGCCGGGGAGTGACCGAAGCGGGACCCAGGGCTGCCGGCCCTTCCCCCCTCCCTGACCCATGGGGGGGGGAGATGCCCCGCAGGGTGAGGGGAGTCCCCGCCGATGGCCCAGAGAGCCCGTTGCTCCGCATCCTGGGGGTCTGGCGGCGCGAAATTGCCCCCGTGAAGGACCACGCCTACGTCATCCTCGGCGCGACCGGGGGCATCGGCAGCTCGCTCTGCCGTCGCATTTCTGGACGCGGCGGCCAGCTGCTGCTGGCCGCGCGTGACGAGGCCAAGCTCGCTGCCCTCGGGCAGGAGCTCGGCGCGCCGCACATGGCCGTCGATGCCGCGGAGCCCGCGGACGTGAAGGCGGCCATCGAGCGCTGCAAGGAGGCGCACGGGCGCTTCGACGGCATCGTCAACTGCGTGGGCTCCATCCTCCTCCGCCCCGCGCACATGACCAAGGTCGAGGACTTCGACGCCACGGTCCGGACGAACCTCCGATCGGCCTTCGCCACGGTCCACGCGGGCGCCGCGGCCCTGCGGCGCGGCGGAGGCTCGATCGTGCTCGTGAGCACCGCGGCCGCTCGAACGGGCCTCCCGAACCACGAGGCCATCGCCGCCGCGAAGGCCGGCGTCCAGGGGCTCGCCCTCTCGGCCGCGGCCACCTACGCCCCCCAGGGGATCCGCGTCAACGTGGTCGCGCCGGGCCTGGTCGACACGCCCCTCGCCGCGCCGATCACGAGCTCGGAGAAGGCGCTGGAGACCTCCCGCGCCATGCACGCCCTCGGACGCATCGGTGAGCCGGACGAGGTGGCGAGCGCCATCGAGTGGATGCTGGATCCGGGTCAGGGCTGGGTGACTGGCCAGGTGCTCGGCGTCGACGGAGGCCTCTCGTCCGCGCGGACGCGCTGAGGATTCAGCCTTGTCCGGTGGACTGCTGCTCGCCGCGCATGCGGCGTCGACCTGGGCGCTGGTCGGGCTGATCTGGACGATCCACGTGGTCCACTATCCGCTCTTCG
>CAZEFP010000186.1:0-6596 GCA_964511565.1 uncultured Planctomycetaceae bacterium | reverse complement strand
GCTGGACTCCTCCGAGAGCACCGCGGGCGTCGAGACGGTCCAGTTCAACAACACGACCGGCAGCCCCGTGGACGTCATCGTGAACCCGTTCGTCTTCGGACAGAGCGTCGGTGAGTGCGGCGACTACACGATGGTGCTGGACAACACCCCGCCGAGCACGATCATCGAGGTGGCGCAGGCGGAGGCGCTCGTGGTGGGCGCCCTGACCGGGACCTACCTCCAGACCCACGCCGACGACAACCTCTACGAGGTGCTCACGGAGGTCGAGAGCGGCGGCAAGCCGGCCAACCGGCGCAGCCGCGCCGAGCACATCTGGCTCTTCCAGCTCCCGTCCGGCAACAGCCTCAACTTCACCGCTCGGGCCTACCAGAGCCCGTCCGTGGACGGCGACAACTGGCGGCTGCAGTATTCCCTGGACCAGCAGAGCTGGACGACCCTCTTCGTGGTGAGCAGCACCCAATCGGACGCGCCCGCCGTCACCGTCCCCCTGCCGGCATCCATCGTGGGGCCCGTCTACGTCCGGATCCGCGACACGGACCGCACCCAGGGCAACCGCTCGCTGGACACCGTCTTCGTGGACTACCTCGCCTTCGAGGTCATGGGCACCGGGGGAGGCAACCCGCCGGGCGCCCCCACCAACCTCGTGGCCGTGGCGAGCTCCAGTAGCGAGATCGACCTCTCCTGGACCGATGGCTCCAGCGACGAGGACCAGTTCGAGCTCGAGCGGAGCCTCGACGGGGCGGCGTGGTCGAGCTTGAGCAACACAATCCCGGCGAACTCCACGTCCTTCGCAGACTCCGGCCTCAACCCCGATACGGAGTACTTCTACCGGGTCCGCGCCACCAATGCCTTCGGTGACTCCGACTGGTCCAACTTGGCCAGCGCGACAACCCTTGGGGTGGGTGGAAACGACGTCGTCCCCTTCGGCGACATCCTGGGCGAGGGCACCCTCGTGGGCACCTACGTCAACGTCACATCAGCGGACGGCGTGGTGCAATCGCTGACCGAGCGCCAGAGCGGAGGCAAGCCGGCCAACCGGTACAGCTTCGCGTCCCACACCTGGCGCATCAACGCGCCGGCCGGCTCGGTGGAGCTCCACCTGAAGGCGTCGATGATCGACGCGGGGGACGGCGAGTCGTTCGAGTTCGACGTCAGCCTCGACGGCGGCGCGACCTGGCTCCCGCCGGCGTTGACGGTCTCCCCCTCCACCAGCGGCGCCACCTACCAGATCGCCCCCATCACCACCGGTTTCAGCGGCGGTGAGATCCGGGTGCGCGTACGGGACACGGATCAGACGCCCGGCAACCGCGCCCTCGAGGAGGTCCGGGTGGACCACCTCTTCCTCCGCGTGTCCTGACAGGGCCCTCGGACGGTCGGAGGGCCAGACCATGGCGCTTCGCCCTCCCCGATGGCCGGGGGGGGGCGAGGCGCCTCCATGCTCCGCGACCCACCTCCGCCGCGCCCGAGGCGAAAAGAACAGGGGATCCTGGCCAAGCTAGAGTCCGGTAGGGACGTTGGAGATGCACACGTCCCCTACGACGCCCCAGCTAGACGAACATGCTCCGACGTCCCCACCTCCCGGCCATCCTCACCCTCGCTGCCCTGATGGGAGGCTGCCAGACCAGCGCCCCCTCCGATTCCGACGCGGTCCTTGGCACCCTCCCCACCGGGGTCGTCGACCTCACCGACGAGGAGGTCGCCGAGGTCGCCAGCGCCTTCCTCGGGACCATGCCGTGGCTGAGAGAGCGCCCGCTCCATGCAAGAGCCAGCGGCACCACCGGCCACCTCCCCGCCGAGGTGGCCGGGATGAGCTTCGAGCCCTGGGAGAACCGGGGCCACCAGCCCAGCCTCGATCTTCGCTTCCTGCGCCGCGACGGCGACCAGCTCATCGTCCAGGCTTACCTCCACTCCGGCATCGGCGGCCCTGACATCATCGACCTCCGTCTCAGCCGCACCGAGGGTCCCTTCAAGGCCCCGTTCCAGGCCGCCGGCGGCGCCTGGGCCGTGGCAGAGGTCCTGAGTCAGGTGGGGTACCTCTAGCCCGAGCCCATGGGCAGCTGCCCCTCCGGCTGAGGCCGGCTCATTCCCCCGGCACCAGGTCGAGCTGGACCGGCCGGTGGTCGGAGATCACCGGCTCGTCCAGCACCGAAGCTCGAGCACCGGAGTAGGCGCCCACCGGAGCGATGAGGAAGTGATCGATGGTGCGGTCCGGGGCGTCGGCAGGGAACGTCGGAGCCTCCGGTCCGACGCGCCGGAAGGCGCCCCAGCCCTGGAGCAGCGCGAGGGTCGCGCTCTGCGGAACATCGTTCAGGTCGCCCCCCAGGATCACCGGATCCCGCGCCCCCGAGGGGTCCCCCGGTTCGCCGATGAGCGCCGTCAGCAGCTCCTGCGCCTGGGCCACGCGCCGCGCGTCGTCCGCCAGCCAGTCCAGGTGGGCGTTGGCCACGCGCAGGGTCGCGCCGCCGAGCTCGAGGGTCACCACCAGGGCCGAGCGCGGCTCCCGGGTGCCTGCAGGGAGCTCGATCACCTCGGCGTTGACGACCTGCGGCGCGGCGAGGATCGCGAGGCCGTAGCGGCCACCCTGGAAGTCCATGAAGGGCGCGAAGTGGGCCGTCATCCCCAGGCGCGCGCCCAGCACGGCCGCCTGGTCCACGCCCCCCGACCGCGACGCCCCCTCGTCCACCTCCTGCAGCAGCACGACGTCCGCGCCAGTGGACTCCAGGTAGTCCCCCACCCGCTCCAGGTCCAGCTCACCGTCCATACCCAGGCCGTGCTTGATGTTGTAGGACACGAGCCGAAGGGGGGAAGGCGCCGCGGGCTCGGATGCGGGAGCCGCGCAGCCCGCCAGGAGCAGCAGCGGGAAGAGGAATCTCATGACCTCATCCTGCACCGGCAAGGGGGCGGGAATCCAGAGCGTCACCCCTGATCGACCTCGCACGAGGTGGTCGCCTTCACTGCGCCACGACGAGCCTTGCGGGCCCTTCTCATGAACGAGCCTCCTCCGCACCGGCATTCGCTAGCCTTGCGGCCATGGAAGGATCGGAGGCGGGCGCCAGGGCCAGGCTGGAAGCGATGACCCTCAAGGCCACCGGAGCGGCTCGCATCCTGTCCTGCGAGGTGGTCCAGAGCCTCTGGAGCGGCTACGGAGAGATCCTCCGGTTCGAGGTCGAGGGGGCCAGCTGCTCGAGCGTGGTGGTCAAGCACGTGAAGTGGCCGACGGAGCGCAACCACCCTCGCTCGTGGAACTCGGACCTCGGCCACGCGCGCAAGGTGAACTCCTACCTGGTGGAGACCGCCTGGTACCGGGACCATGCCTCGCTCTGCGGCCCCGCCTGTCGCGTCCCCGGATGCCTGGCCCTCGCGGCGGAGGGGGACGAGGTCTTCATGGTCCTGGAGGACCTCGACGGGGCCGGCTTCGGCGGCCGTTCGAGCACCCCGAGCCCGGCCCAGCTGGAGGCGTGCCTGTCGTGGCTGGCGAACTTCCACGCCAGGTTCCTGGGGATGGCGGGCGAGGGGCTGTGGCCCATCGGAACGTACTGGCACCTGGCCACCCGCCCCGAGGAGCTCGCCGCGCTCGAGCCAGGGCCCCTGAAGGAGGCCGCGGCCGATCTGGACCGCCGACTGAGCGCGAGCCCGTATCAGACCTACGTGCATGGCGACGCCAAGCTGGCGAACTTCTGCTTCTCCGACAGCGGCGCTTCGGCCGCGGCCGTGGACTTCCAGTACGTCGGCCGCGGATGTGGCATGAAGGACCTCGCCTACTTCGTCAGCAGCTGCTTCGAGGAGGAGGAGTGCGAGGCCCGTGAGCAGGAGGTGCTCGCGCGGTACTTCCATCACCTCGAGGCGGCGCTGGAGCGCCACCACCCCACCCTCGACTTCGCCGCGCTGGAGGCCGACTGGCGGGCGCTCTATCCGGTCGCGTGGACGGACTTCTATCGGTTCCTCAAGGGGTGGAGTCCGGGCCACTGGAAGATCCACCGCTACAGCGAGCGCCTTGCAGAGCAGGTCCTGGGGAGCCTGTGATGCTTACTCCGGAAGACCAGCGGTGGCTCGCCGAGTCGGCCTGCAGCGCGGCGCGCGCGGCCGGCGGCTTCATCCGACGATCCCGGCCGGGCCCGGTGGAGCGCAAGGCAGGGGGCCAGAGCGAGGCGTCACAGGTCGTCACGGAGACCGACCGCAGGAGCCAGGAGATCATCCTCGAGGCCCTGGAGGAGAGCGTGGCTCGCTTCTCACTGGGGGTCTTGAGCGAGGAGCTGGAGGACGATGGTGGGCGCCTCGAGCGGGACCTCTTCTGGTCGATCGACCCCCTCGATGGAACCCTGCCCTACGCGGAATCGCGCCCGGGCTACGCGGTCTCGATCGCCCTGGTCTCCCGAACCGGGGTCCCCCAGATCGGCGTCATCATGGACCCGGTCCAGGACACGCTCTACTGCGCGCGCCGCGGCGGCGGCGTCACCCGCAACGGTGCGCCGTGGACGCGCCCGCGGCCGAGGAACGACGTGGGGCTGTCCGTCTTCGCCGACCGGAGCCTGGTGACCATGCCCGGATACGCGGCGGTCACGGCCGCCCTCGACGGGGTGTCCATGGAGCTGGGCGGGACCCCAGCGAGGGTCCTGCTGGGCAGCGGCGCGGTCATGAACGCCTGCCAGGTGCTGGAGAGTCCTGCGGCCTGCTACTTCAAGTTCCCCAGGAAGGAGGATGGCGGCGGAGCGCTCTGGGACTTCGCCGCGTCCGCGTGCCTGTTCGCGGAAGCGGACGCCGTGGCCACGAACATCCATGGCGGCCCGCTGGACCTGAATCGAGCCGACGGCACATGGATGAACCACGAGGGCGTCCTCTACGCGAGCGACCGCGCCCTCGCCGCGCGGATCGCCGGGATCTATCGTGATTGGCGCGCGGCCAGCGGCGCCTGAGTTCAGGGCAACGGAGGCCGCGATGTCACCGGGGAAGCCACCCGCGGACTCGCCATGCCGATGCGGACAGGGCGGCAGGTGCACCCTGGTCCTGGTGCACCGCGGACCGGGGTCAGCCGCGCGGTGACTCCGCGAGCAGGGCCTCCACCAGCTCGGGCACGGCCTCGCTCGCACGTCCTCCGAAGAAGGCGTCCCTGGGGTCCAGGTTGTCGGGCTCCGCGAGCCCCTGGCAGGCGGTCCAGGCCCCGTTGGCCCGGGCGTAGCTGAGGTAGCCGGCGGCAGGGTACACGGCGCCGCTGGTGCCAATGGCGATGAAGTGGGTGGCGCGGGCCACCGCCGTCTCGATCTCCGGGAGGTGGTAGGGCATCTCTCCGAACCAGACCACGTCCGGGCGCAGGGGCGTCGCGCCACAGTCAGGACAGGGGACGAGGACCTCCTCCTCGAGGTTCTCCCGGTCCACGGGTCGGCTGCCGCACACCTCGCAGCGCAGCCGCGAGAGCTCCCCGTGCATGGGGAGGACGGTGGAGCCCGCCCGCTGGTGGAGGTCGTCCACGTTCTGGGTGACGAGGGTGAAGCCCTCCCCGCGGGCGGCGAGCTCTCGCTCGAGGCGCACCAGCGCGAGGTGCGCGGCGTTGGGCTCCACGGCGGCGAGGTTCTGCCGGCGCAGCTGGTAGAAGCGCCACACCAGCTCCCGGTTCGCCGCCCACGCCTCGGGGGTCGCCACCTCCTCGAAGCGGTGCCCCTCCCACAGGCCGCCCGCGTCCCGGTAGGTGTCCACGCCGGAGTCGGCGGAGATCCCGGCGCCGGTCAGGACCACCACGTGTCGCTGTGCTCCCTCGCCCATCACGCCGCCCTCACGCGCCGGAGGAGCCCAGCACTCGCCGCAGGTCGCCGATGTCCAGGTTCCCACCGCAGACCACCACGCAATCCTTGCGGCCATCCGCGGGCCGCGGGTCCCGGGCCCACACGGCGAGCGCCACCGCCGCGGCGCCCTCGGCGAGGATCCGCTCCTCGCCCAGGAGACGCACCAGGCCCGCCTCGATCTCGTCCTCGTCCACCAGCTCCCAGCGGTCCACGAAGTCCCTGCAGGGGGGGAAGGTGACCGACCCTTCCTCGAGGCCGCCCGCGGTTGCAAGGGAGAGGGTCGGGAGGTGCTCGGTCTCGACGATCTCGCCCGCCGCCACCGAGGCGTGCATGGGGTGACTGGCCTGGGGCGAGCAGCCAACGACCTCGATCTCGGGTGCCACGTGCTTCAGCACCGCCGACACCCCTCCGATCAAGCCGCCGCCGCCCACGGCGACGTACACCCGACCGAGCATCGGCAGGTGCTGCAGGAGTTCGACACCGAGCGACCCCTGGCCCGCCATCACCACCGGGTCGTTGTACGGGGAGACGAAGGTCTCCCCGGTGGCCTCTGCGCGAAGACGGGCGGCGGCCTCGGCCTCGCCACACTCGGCCCCGCAGCGCACGACGCTCGCGCCCCTGGAGGTGATCGCCTGCGCGCGGCCGTCAGGGGTGGGCTCGGGGATCAGCACCGTCGCGGCGACGCCGGTGAGCGAGGCCGCGTGCGCGACGGCCGCGCCGTGGTTACCCGTGGAGGCGGCGACCACCCCGCGGGCGCGGTCCGCCTCGGAGAGATGCTGCAGGCGGTGCATGGCGCCGCGAATCTTGAAGGACCCCGTG